>CAXTPM010000330.1:0-6318 GCA_964245865.1 uncultured Fimbriiglobus sp.
GGGCCTGCGGCGCGTAAGACGCGCGGCGCGGCGCGGGAGTAGTGGCGTGCGGTGAGGCAATGATAGGGCGGTGGGGTGTCCCCCTCTCGGCACACACTACTCCCCACTAGTCCGCCCCCGGTGGCCACCCGGCCGGGTCGCGCCCGTACACCGCCCGGTAGGCGAGAACCACCGCCGGCGGCCCGCGGTCTTGGGCCGCCTCGACCGCCTCGCGGTGCCCCTCGTCGAGCGAGGCGCGCAGCTCGGCCAACTCCTCGTCGCGCCGGCGGTCGTCGGCCTCGCGCTCCAGTTCCGCCGAGGGGTCGTACCCCTCGAACTCGGGCTTCTCTTGCGCCTCGAGTTCGTCGCGCAGCGGCCGGAAATCGACCGCGAACAGGCGGGGGAAGTGGTAGACCCACTCCATCCCCCGGTCCCGCAGCCGGCGGAAGATCAGCCCGTACACCGGGGGCAACTCGGCCCGGCCGGCGTCGAGCGAGTTGCCCATGGTGAAGTCGAGGTACGTATAGCCGCCGTCGCCGAGCATCTGTTTGAGCAGGTCGGCGATCACCGGCGACTGGGCCACGTCGGCGCCGGGCCGCAGCGCCGGTGGCAGGCCGGCGATGAACTCGTCGGGGGTCTGGCGCGGCGCCGGCGCCGGGCCGCCCTGGGCGTTCACGAGTTCGGCGAGGAACCCGCCGGCGCTGCGGTGCGAGCCGAGGTGCAGTTTCCGGCCGTCGGGGGCGACTACCTCGTGGTTGTCCGAGAACACGTCCCACAGGCAGCGCCCGACGAGTTCCTGGCAGTCGCGCCGCGCGTCGGGGGTGTCGGGGAGCGCGAGTTCGGCCAGCACGTCGGGGCCGGCCCAGCCGTGCGGGAACAGGGCGGCGAACTCGGCGCGGAGGTCGGCGTCGGACTCATCTGCGGGATCGGACACGGCCACGCCTCGGTCGGGGAGTGCGCTGGGAACAGAGCCGCCCCGACTTCCCGAGTCACCGTTGCGGGTGGGCGCGGGGGCCGGGGCGGTTCGAGTGGAGGCGGCGGGGATCGAACCCGCGTCCCGTGGCACAGCCGTGCCGGCTTCTACGTGCGTAGCTTGCTAACTTCCGGGGACTCGTCTCGCTTACGCGCGGCGTTCCCCACTTTCACGTCCGCCGCGCCCAACAAGCGGGGTTCGGCTTCGGCTAGCGGGCAGGAGTCTAGGATTCGCGGCCCCCGCGGCGACGCCCTTGCGGGAGTCTCGGGCGAATCCGAGCCTGACTTGGCGTCCGCTAGCATCTCTCTCAGGCGAAGAGACATTCGCGGTGGCTAGTCGTAGTAGTTAAACTACGCAGCCAGTGCAAACTGCGATTCAGCAGTTAAAATTTGAGCGGCTTTTTACGTGGCCAGCCGATCAACCACGGCACGCGACCGACCCGCCACATTACCCGGTCGATACCAGATCGCCCCCGGTCCTGGTGAGCCGCCGGCCGTGACGCCAGCGCTCGGTGGTATCATACGCACATCCGTCTAGCGCCGCAAGGCCCGACGGAGTTGACCGGGGGTGAGACCGTAGTACTTGTAGGTCTCGGTGCGGTACGCCGGGGCGTAGAAGGTCGGGTAGGTGGTCGCGGTGTAGGTCGGGATCAGTCGGTACTGGGCCGGCGTGACGCTGAGGACGGCCGTCTTCTGCGCCAGGTCGAACTTGGCGGCCGCGAACGGGATGGTGACGAGCTTACCGCCCTCGGAAACGATTAAATACTCGACCGTGCCGGCGTCGTCGAACACGATGTCATCGACCACCCCGACGGCCTGCGTCTGGCCGACCAGCACCCGCGTGCCGAGCACCTCCTTGGCCCGGTACGTCACCACCGGAGCCTCTGCCGCGCTAGGGGTCGCCGGGACGGTGCCAGGAACGGGTTGCACAGTGCCGGGGGTCGCCGGCGTGGCCGGGACGGGCGTCTGGGCGGTAGCCGGGGCGACGCAGGAAAGGAGAATGGCGAGAGCGATGGAGCGCATGGGAGGTTCCTGGTTCGGGAGTGGGGCCGGGCACACTTCGCCCGGCGGCGGAATCGTGTGGCAAGCGGCGTGCCAAGTCGTGCGGCGACGGGAGAGCCACCCTCTGCCGGCCCAGCCAGCCAACCGCCTCCGGGTTCGTGTCTGCCGACTCAATGATTGCCCCCCCGCGCGGCCTTGGTGGCGGCCCCTCAGGCTGCGCGCTTGGCTTGGAGCGCCGCGACGCGATCGGCTACAGGGCTGGAAACGGGTGCGGCGGTCGTGGGCGGCTCCTGCGCGGTGACTGTGGCTGCGCGCCGCTTCAGCGGACCCACCCAACTACGTGAAGCAGGGGTCCGCTTCGTCCGGCCCTAAGTTGGACCGCCCTTGAACGCAAATGTGCTTTATCCTGACCTCGGCCGCAAGCCGGGCCTCCTGAGATTCTTCGCCCTGCTTGACCGGCTCCAAGGACGCCAGCCACGGCGGCGCGGCCGTCTTAGCACCCGCGGCCAGTTGCGTCTCGACGGCGACGCACGCGACCAATAACTCTGGCGTGATCGGCTCGGGCGGAGGGCTTTTGGGTGCGACATCGTCTCGGCCTGCCGGAGACACGGACTCAGCCGCAGTTCGCTGCGACCGGATCGTCAGCCGAAGTAGGACGCGACGCGCCGCCGCCCGGCATGTGGACGGCCGTGGGTGGCGTGTATCGCTGCAGCCGATCCGCCCCGCCCCCGGCCGCCGCGACATTGGCGGCGAGCTGCGTACTGGCGTCGAGAGCGCACCTCACGGAGTTCAGCAGGACTTCGCCGAAGAAGTTCTGAGTCCCGGCCGCGATCGCCTTGTCCTCCCCGGCCAGTTCCACGAGTTTTTTGAGCAACTCGCCGACGTAGAGCACGTGCGTCTTGACCTGATCCGCGAGGGTCGTCCCGGCGTCCGTGAACAATACCGTCACGTTCAGCCCAACGGCCTCCGCGTAACTGTTGAGATCGTGCCCGCTCAGGTCGAGGTCACTGCCCGACTCCAGCTTCGAGATGCGGCTCTGACTACAGTCCATGCTGACTGCTAGTTGCTTCTGAGACAGTCCGAGTTTTGCGCGACGCGCCATTAGCAGGTCCAAGACGTGACGGCGACGGATAGCCGCCTCGACCTCGGCCACGAACGCCGAGTCATCGTCGATTGTGTTGCGGACCATGTCCGCGACGGAGTCAAACGCCTTCGGCGGCTTCGCCGCTGGCGGCGGGGTCTGGTCGGTCGTCTTCGCCTTCGTGGTCACAGTCCTGCTCCGATTGCTGCGTGGGGATGTCCCGAACCATGTCACGGCAATCTTGGATGTCGCGTCCTTGGGTGCCCTTATCGCCGATCGTCAAAAGCCAGAGTTTCCGCGAGGCCACGTCCGGGTAAAAGTAGAGCCGAATTTGGGCCAATTTGCCGCCTTCGCCCTTTTGATCCACTGCATACACCCGTGCTTGTCGTTGTGCATGAATCCGAAACGGGGGATTTGCAGCGGATTCGTCCCTTCACACAAGCACCCGTAGTAGGTGTTGAGGTTGGCCAAGGCATTGCGGACCTCGTTGCGGCGACTCTTCTGATACTGCTTGAGCCGCTGCTTGAAGTGCGGTGTGCTTTGGAGTTCCCACACTTCACTATACTCCAGTGGAATATTTCCGCGACTCCAGTTCCCCGCCAAACATAATAGTATTCCGTTTTCGGATTTCCGAAAGTCCAAACCACGGGGCAACGAATGAATTTCTCGGTCGAGTCGTGTGCCTCCGAACATCCGTCCACGTAGCCGTTTCCGAATCGTTCAAGTCTCACCCTACTTTTGCCCCGTTCCCTCGCCGCCCCGCCCCCGCCGGCTAGCATGAGCCGCATGGGTTACGCCCCCCTCCCCGCGCGAGTTACTGCCGTCATGCTCCCCCTCGCTTGCCTCACCGTCGCCGCCGTCGTCTTCGTCGCCGACAAGCCCGCCGCGCTGCCGCTCTACGCCGGGGCGGTGCCGATGAGCGTCGGCGACTCGGACGCCGACAAGCCGACGCTCACGCCGTACCTCGTGCCGGGGGCCACGAACGCCGCCGCGGTCGTCGTCTGCCCCGGCGGCGGCTACGGCTTTTTGGCCGACGACCACGAGGGGGTGCAGCCGGCGAAGTACCTGAACTCGCTCGGCATCCACGCGTTCGTCTTGAAGTACCGCATCGCCACCAAGGGGCGCCCCGGCCCGCTGCTAGGGGCGCCGCTCTTGGACGCCCAGCGTGCGCTGCGCACTGTGAGGGCGAAGGCGACCGAGTTCGGGGTGGACCCCAAGCGCGTCGGCATCTGGGGCTTCTCCGCCGGCGGGCACCTCGCCAGCACCGCCGCGACGCACTTCGACGCCGGTAAGGTCGATTCGGACGACGCGGTGGAGCGGGCCGGCTGTCGGCCGGACTTCGCCATTTTGGCTTACCCCGTCGTCACGATGGACAAGGCGGTGACGCACGGCGGCTCGCGCGCGAACCTCATCGGCGCCGAACCCTCGCCGGAACTCGTTGCCCTGTACTCCAACGACGAGCGCGTGACCGCCGAGACACCGCCGACGTTCCTGTTCCAGACCGACGACGATGCGGCCGTCCCGGCCGAGAACGCCGTGCGGTTCTACCTCGCCCTGCGCAAGCACAAAGTCCCCGCCGAGTTGCACGTCTACGCGAAGGGGCCGCACGGCGTCGGCCTCGGCACCGACCCGAAGTGGAACAAGGGCGTGTCGTACCCCGGCACTTGGACGCAGCACCTCACCGCGTGGCTGCGGCTCAACCTGTTCGCTCCGTCAAGCACCGTCAAGGAATGCTAGTTCTTGACGAGCCACGACGCGAGTTCGTGCGGGGTCGCGGCCACGAAGTCGGGCCGCGCGGTCGCCAGCAGATCGGCCGAGTGGTAGCCCCACGCCACCGCCACGGCCCCCACCCCGGCCCGGCGCGCCGCGGCGATGTCGCGCAGTTCGTCGCCGATGTACACTAGCCCGCCGGAACCCCGCCGCGCCAGCCGCCGCAGCGCGCGGGCCTTGCCGCCGAGCCTGCGCGAGCCGATGATTCGGGCGAAGTGGGCCTCGACGCCGCTGGCACCCAGCGTGGCGCGGATGGTTTCGGCGCGGTTGCTCGACACCACCGCCAGTTCGCGCCCGGCCCCGGCCAACTCGGCGAGCACCTCCGCGACGCCGGGGAACAGCGCCACCGACTCGGCGCCGAGCGCCGCCTCGTCGCGGAAGCGCTGCACCAGCCGGGGCACCTGCCAGAAGCGCACGCCCAGGGTCCGCAACAGTTCCCGCGTCGGCAAGTTCCGCAACGCGCCCCAGTCGTCGGGGACGCGCAGGCCGAGTTCCGGGGCGAGCCGGCGGAGGATGTCGGCCGAGCGCGCGGCGGTGTCGGCGAGCGTGCCGTCGAAGTCGAACGCAACCATAGCCGGGGCGCTCACGGGCTTCGGAACTCCGGCTCCAGCGGCAGCGCCAGCGTCGTCATCTTCGCCCCGACTACGACGTGGGCCAGCCAGCGCGGGTCGGTGACGGTCACGGTATAGGTCGCCTGGGGGCGCGGCTCGCTGTCGAGGTACGGGCCGCAGCCGTGATGCCGCCGGGCCGTCACCCGCACGGACTTGACGAACTCGCCGGCGCGCGTGCGGATGGCGGCGAGGTTAACGTGGTAGTCCTCGAGCGTTGCCCCGAAGAGGAACCCGGCCTTGGCTAGCGGGCACGACAGGCCCAGGCGCTTGGCCTTGCCCGCGGTCAGCGGCACGACGGCGACCGGCACCATGTCGGCGTCCTCGACTGGTGCCCCCGTCTGCATCGCCTCGGCCAAGTCGAGCAGGATGTTCAGCGCGAGCGACTTCGACGGCACGAGCCACTTGCCGCCCTGCCCCGCACTGCCACCCCCGCTGCCGGTGAGGCTCTCGACCACGGTCAGCGTCAGGCGGTCGCCCTCGGCGCGCTCGAAGCGGACGAAGTACGAGGGGTAGGCCATCGGCGCGGCTCCGAACGGGGCGGGACGGAGTTGAGGATAGCGGGCCGAAAGCCCGCCGTCCGCGGCGGCGCGGAGTTGCCAGCCCCGAAGACTCCGCGCCGCCGCGGGCGGCGGGCTTTCGGCTCCTGTTTGCCCTTCCCACTTCACTCTTCCCACTTCACACTTTGCTTCCCCCCCGCCCGTCGGTACACTAATCGAACCTCCCCCCCCGCCCGTCTCCCGAGGCGTCCCATGCTCGCGTCCGCCCTCGCCCTTCTGCTGGTGGCCGACCTGCCGCCGAACTTCGTCACCAAGTCGTTCGCCAACGCCGACGGCACCACCTCGAAGTACGTCGTGTACGTCCCCGAGAAGCTCGAACCAAACCCGCCGGTGATTTTGTTTTTGC
>CAXTPM010000331.1:0-6312 GCA_964245865.1 uncultured Fimbriiglobus sp.
GGGGGCGGCGCGACCCACAGGGCCGGCGTCCGGCGGAGGGGATGGGGCGCTCAGGCTCGCGCCCGCGCCGCAGGCAGCCCACACGAGCGCCACGCCGCCGACCAAAAGGGCCAGGTAGCCCGCGACGGCGAGCCACGAGCCGCCCCAACGCTGAGCAAGCGGGGCGGCGACTTCGGCGACCCCACTCACGCGAGCACGGGCACTTGCCGCTCGGCCGCGGCCTTCTCGGCGGCTTCCTCGGTACGCAACTCCTCGATCAGCGGCCAGAGTTCATCGACCTCGTCGTGGAACAGGTTGCCGATCAGCACGTCAGTGATCAGCCCCTTCTTCTCGGGGTTCTTGCGCACGAGCTTGCCGAAGTTCAGGCCGTCGTAGAACGCGCACACGAGCTTGCGCATCCGGTCCATGCCGCGCACATAGTTCGGCTCCCACGCCCGCAGCTTCGCCTCGGAGGTGTCGTTCGCGGCGAGCGCGTCACCGATGGCGTCGGACGCCATCGACGCGGAAGTCAGCGCGAGCAGCACGCCCGACGAGTACAGTGGGTCGAGGAACCCGAAGGCGTCGCCGACCAGCACCCAACCATCGCCCGCGGCCTTCTTGGAGCGGTACGAGTATTCCTTCTGCGCGCGGAACTGGTCGCAGCGCGTGGCGTTGGCCAGGCGCGGCTGGAGGCCGGGGCAGCGGGCGACTTCTTCGTTGTAGATCGTCTCGAGGTCTTTACTGGCGCGGTTCTGGAACAGGTAGTCGTGGTTGGCCACGACGCCCACACTCAGGACATCGTCGTGCAGCGGGATGTACCAGAACCAGCCCTTCTTGTCCTTGGTTTGCAGGACGATCGTCGCCCCCTCGTCGCGGCCGGTGTCGCGGTAGGCGCCCTTCCAGTAGGTCCACACGGCCGCTTTCTTCAACTCCGCGTCCCACTCGCGCAGCCCCAGCCGGTCGATAATGAGCGAAGACTGGCCGCTGGCATCGACGACGACCTTGGCGCGCACGATTTTCTCGGGTTCGCCCTCGGGCTTGACGCGGATGCCGACGGCTTTGGCCCCCTCGAACAGCACCTCCAAGACGCGGGCGCCTTCGTGCACCGTCACGCCCTTCTCGCGGGCGTTGGTCATCAGGAGGTGGTCGAACTCCGCGCGCCGCACCTGCCAGGTTTGCGAGCGCTCGTGCGCGTCGTGCTCGGCGAAGTAGAACGGCTCGCTCAGGCGCCCCCGCTCCGAGACGAACTGCACGCTGTGCTTCTTGATGAAGTGGCTGCCCTGCAACTTGGGCAACAAGCCCAGCCGTTCGAGCACGGGGTAGGTGTGCGGGATCAGCGACTCGCCAATGTGGAAGCGCGGGAAGTGCTCGCGCTCGAACAGCTCGACCTTGTAGCCCTTCTGGGCGAGCAGGGTGGCCGTGGCACTGCCCGAGGGGCCGCCGCCGATGACGACGACATCGAGTTCGGGGGTAGGCGTGGGGTTAACGCTCATCGCAGGCTCCGGGTTCGCTGGGGGTGACAAGGGAAGTCCGCCACGGGCTGGTCGCCGGCTCGTGGGGCGCTCGGGCGCGGTGCAGCAAATCGATTAGCGAGTCGAGTTCCGAAGCAGGCATGTGCCCCAACTGCCGCTCGTGGCACTCCGCGAGCGGCCCGGCGATCTCGTCGAGCAAGTCCAGCCCGGCGGGCGTGATGGCCACCAGCACCGCGCGCCGGTCGCTCGCGGAGCGGCTGCGCTCGATCCAGCCGGCGAGTTCGAGCCGGTCGAACATGCGAGTCACATCCGGCGCACGCGACACTAAGCCAGCGACTAAGCTCAGCGTGGGGACCGGCTCGGGGTAGCCCGCGCGTAAAAGTCGCAACAGGTTGTACTGCTGGGCGGTCAGCTTCCAACGCGCAAAAAGTTCGTCTTCCAGCGCCCGCATCCGGTCGTAGGTGCGCCAGAGCGCCAGGTACGCCTCCTGCTGGGGCGAGTCGAAGCGGCGGGCGGCGGTGTGCGGGGCGGCGGTGGGCATACGGGAACTATAGGCGTCGGGCCGATGGTTGTCCAGACGGGGATATCGGCGCGCGAACCGGTTCGGGTTGAGGCAGTACACTAGCCGGGGTCAGGGCGCGAGACACCAACCGGGGGAAACGGATGCCGATCGACCGCGAGACCTTCGACCGCGAGCGCCACCCGCGTTTCGGCAGCGCTAACCCCGAGCGCATGCGGCTGGCGTTCTGGGAGTGGATGGTCTGGGGCGGCGACGCCAAGCCCGCCGACGCCAAGCCCGCCGATGGCGGGGGCGGCACCCTCGCCAAGTACGGCCTTATGGTACGCAACGGTGTGCTGAAGAACTCCCACGGCCCCTACCGCGCCCGCAACCACTTCGGAATCACCCTTGATCGGGACGAAGGCCCAATTTGGAACTTCCACCGCATGGGTATGACCGAAACCGAACTGCCCGACGGCCGGCTGGTGTGCGTCGGCGGCGAGCACGAAGACTACTACGATCCGGACTTTTACATCTACAACGATGTCGTGGTGTTCGGGCCGCACGGCGAACTCGCCATCTACGGCTACCCGCGCGAAGTCTTCCCGCCGACCGACTTCCACACCGCAACGCTCGTCGGCGACCGCATCGTCATCATCGGCTGCCTCGGCTACCCCGCCGACCGCCGGCCGGGGCACACCCCGGTGTACGCGCTCGACCCGACGACCTACGCCGTCACCGAAATACCGACGACCGGCGAGATGCCGGGGTGGCTGTTCACGCACCACGCGACACTGGGGGCGGACGGCATCATCACCGTCTGGGGCGGCGAGGTGTGGGCCGACGGCGAGGGGCGGTCCCGCCGCAACTTCAACTCCTTCGCCCTCGACCCGCGCACGGGAGTCTGGCGGCAACTCACCGACCTCGGCTACCGGCAGTTCACGATCCGTCGGCGCGACGGCGAGTGGCTCCGGGCAATCGAGGAGCGGTCGCTGCGGCACGACGAAGTCCTGCCCGAGTCGCCCGGCCTCGTCGAGTTCGTGGGCGAGGCCGACTGGGACTCGCGCGAGGCCTACTACCAGGTCGCCGGTCGGCTCGTGGTCGTCGTCGTGGACTGGGGACCGGTCACAGTCCACGTGCCGGGCGCGATGTCGGACGCCGAAGCCGACCGGCTGGTCGAGAGCATCCGTCTGCGGCTCGAAGGCTCGGTCGGCCACCCGTGCGTGGCCGAACGGCTGTAGCGGCCCCGCCGCGCCGCCGCCGAGTGTCGCCCCCGTTTACCCATTGCCCCGACTTGCCCGCCGCGGCGTGCTCCCTTACCCTGAAGCATCGGGCCGCATTACATTAGGCAATTCGGAGACTTCCGGGTATGTCTCACTCGCACAGCAACCCGCACGCCCACGCCGCGCCGTCGGCCAGGCTGACGACCGACGCCGCGTTCAAGGCCAAGCTCCAAGAGTTGCGCCGCGCCGACAACCTCACGAACTGGTACTACCTCGCCCGCACGTACGCCTACCTGGCTCTGGTAATCGGCGGCGCGGTGGCGTTCGACCTCTGGCGGCAGTCGGCCGGGTACCCGTGGTGGGCCAGCATCCCCGTGTTCGCGCTTGCGGTGGTGCTCGTCGGCGCGGGGCAGCACCAACTCAGCGGCCTGGCGCACGAGGGGAGCCACCACATCCTGTTCCGCAACCGCCAGCTGAACGAACTCGCGTCCGATATTCTGTGCATGTACCCGCTGTTTAGTTCGACCTACCACTACCGGTTGCAGCACCTGGCGCACCACCAGTTCGTCAACGACCCCGAGCGCGACCCGGACCTCGCCCAACTCGAGGCGAGCGGCCACCGGCTGGCGTTCCCCCTCCCCCGGAGGGAGGCGCGTCGGGCGCTGTTGCGGCAACTGCGCCCAACGCGGCTGCTGGCCTACATCCGCGCGCGGGCGGTCTACGGCGCGGCCGGGGCGGGGCGTAGCCCGTATGCCATTGCCGGGAAGCGCTCGTCAAAGGTGGCGGTGCGCATCGGCGCCGCCGGGATGCTCGCGCAGTTCGTTGTTGTTGTCGCCGCCGTGGCCCTCAAGTCAACGCTCTTGCTCGCGGCCGTGCCGCCGCTGTTCGCGCTCACCGCGCTGGCGTTCGTACTGCTGCCGAAGTCGATGTACCTCTCGAACCGCCTGCACCCGGTGATTAGCCTGCGCTGGCTGGCGGTGCTCCGCGTCGGGTACCTCGCCGCACTCTTCAACGCCCTCGGCTGGATTCAACTGACGACCGGCGCGCCGGCACTCGCGTACTACTTCGCGCTCTGGGTGCTGCCGATGCTCACGTCGTACTCGTTTTTTATGATCCTGCGCCAGACGGTGCAGCACGGCAACGGCGACCGGGGGTGGCTGACCAACACGCGCGTGTTCTTCGTCCACGACCTCATCCGCTTCGCGGTGTTCCCCGCCGGGCAGGACTACCACTTGCCGCACCACCTGTACGCCACCGTGCCGCACTACCGCTTGGCGAAGCTGCACGCGGAACTGCTAACCGACCCCGAGTACGCGGAGCACGCCACCGAGGTCCACGGCTACTTTGCGCCGCCCCATACCGACGGGGCGCCGCAGACGCGCCCCACGGCGATCGACGTGCTGGGGCCGGACTATGCCCCGCGCGCGTTGCGGCCCGCGCACTTCGACCACTCGGTGCTCGACGACTGCGTGGTCGAGGGGCGCGACGAGGTGCTGCGCGGGGCGGCGTGACCGGGGAGGGGGCGCGGGAGTAGTGGCTAGTTCGGAGACCCTCAGCCAAAGCTCGGCGGCGGGGGCCGGGCGGGGAGGCTACACACCTCGGACGGCGAACGTGCGGCCCCGCTCTGCTGCGGCGTTTGGTTCGGCGTCTGCGGCTACCCCGCGGGCTGCGGCTCGGACAGTGACTCGAACGCCACCACGAGCCGCCACTCCGTGATCTCGGGCCGCTCGTAGCACACGCCCGGCGTCTCCTCCGCCTCGACCCGTAGCTCCGTGCCGTCGGCCAAGGTGAGGGCGTAGTCCAGCCCGCGTGTGTCCACCTTGCGAACCGCGCCCAGCCCTGCGTGATGGATGGCCGCAATGGTGCCGCGGGCCACGACCGCGTCTTCGGGGTGCCAGAGGGTGTTGTACAGCACCAGCGGCTCCGGCCCGCGGAGGTGGTCGGGAACCACCCGCCAGAACGCGAACTCGTCGGCCAGCCCTACCTCCAGCGGCGGGTCAAGTTCGTACCAGCCGGGCACCCAGGCGACTTCCACCACCGAGCGCCCTCCTGTCGCCGAACGACTCAGCTCAGCGGCGCCGTGGGCGCGCCGGGCTTGCAGTCAAATCATGCCGTGCCGCCTCCGGTGTCCGCTGCGGCGCCTGGTTCGGCCTGCTGGGGCCAGGCGAACGACCGAGCGCGGGGGCTGTCGGGGTCGAACCACTCATCGGCCGCCTCCCGGTAGCGGGGCGCCCCGCCCGGCCCCACCCCCACCAAGCGACCGACCGGGGCGCCGTGCGGGTAGCGGAGCCGGCCGGCGGCGTCGGTGACCACCCCGCCGCTTGCCAGCAGCCGCGCGAACGCTGGCCAGCCGCCGACGTTGGAGGCGGTCAAGATCACCTCGGCCGGGGGACTCGCCATCGCTACGCCCTCTTCGCCCCCCGCCGAACTCGGTGCTGCTCTGTGCACCCGCACAGACTAAGCCTGCCCGCCGGGGGCGGGCCGGCCCCGCCGTGGTCGGGCACTCAAGCCAGCCTATCAACTGGGCGCCAAAGGCCCGCGCCGCCGAACTCGCCCCTGGTCACCAACCATGCGCCGCTCCTCCGACTTACCCCACGTACACGCCGTCCGGCAGGATGTCCCCGCCGAACGGGAACAACTCCTGCTCGGCCCCCAGCCCAGCGGCGGCGCTGGCGAGGCCGAACACCCGCACGCGCGCCACCTCGCCCGCGCCACTGCCGGTGACGATGCGCGGCGTGCCGTCCGGCCCCGGCCGCACCGCCACGCGCACCCCGGCGCGGTTGGCCGGGTCGTCGGCGAAGAAGTTCGCCAGCCCCGTGCGCGTGTCCCCACCACTCAGCGACTTGCCGCTGAGCGCCAGCACGCGCGGCCCGCCGCCGGGGCCGCCGCCGACGATGAGTTCCGCGAAGCCGTCGCCGTTCAGGTCGCCGGCCGCGACGTAGACGCCGTTGCGCAGGGACTGCTCGAACACGAAGAAGTCGCTGATGAGGCGTGTGGGCGCGGCGCTGAACGCGGTGCGGCCGTCGAACACTGCCACGCGCGGCCCGCCGCCGAACCCCGCCGAGACGACCAGGTCGGCCCGGCCGTCGCCGTTGATGTCGCCGATCGCCGCGCGGGCGCCCCCGAAGAACGCGCGGTC
>CAXTPM010000332.1:0-6293 GCA_964245865.1 uncultured Fimbriiglobus sp.
GGAGATCACGCAGGCCGCGTCCCTGGCGCGCGGCGACTCGCCCGAGGCGCTCGCCGCACTCGGCGGCGGGCTGGCGTCCCCTGGGGTGGCGCAGAGCTTGCGCCCGGTGCAGGTGGACCGCATCGACATCAAGCTGAGTCCCGGCGCCGACAGGGAGGCCGCGCGCCTGGCCGTCGAGGCGGTGCTCGGCGATCGCGCGACGGTTCGCACCCCCGAGGCCCAGGGCAAGGCCACAATGGAGATAGTGCAGGGGGTGCAGGTCGCGTTCACGCTGTGCAGCCTCGCGGCGATGGTGGTCGGGCTGTTCCTGGTGTACAACGCGCTCGCCGTGACGGTGGCCGAGCGCCGCGCCGACATCGGCATCCTGCGCTCGCTGGGCGCCACGCGCGGCCAGGTCGTCGCGCTGTTCGGCACGCTGGCGGTCATCCTCGGCCTCGTGGGGGCACTCGTCGGCGTGCCGCTGGGCGTGGCGATGGCCCGGCTAGTGCTGCGGCAGTTCGCCGAGGAACTGGGGGCGTGGCTCTTAAACCCCATCACCGACCCGACCTGGCCGGGGTGGGGCACCGTCGGGTTCGCGGCCCTCGCGGGGGTTGTCACGGCGGTCGGGGCGGCGCTGATTCCCGCGATCCAGGCGGCGAACCAAGACCCCGCCGAGGTGGTCCGGCGCAGCCCGCGCCCCACCGGCGCCTGGCGGCTGCTGCACGCCGGCACCTGCGTCCTGCTGATGGGCGGCGGGCTAGTCGGGGTGTTGGTGCGGCACCACCTGCCGCCCCGCGTCGGCGCGTTCGGCGGCATGATGGGCGTGCTCGTCGGACTGCTCTTGGCCGCGCCGATCTTCGTCACCATCTTGGTGAAGCTGATCCACCCCTTACTGCGGCGCGTACTGGCCATCGAGGCGCGCATCGCCGCCGACAACCTGTTGCGCGCGCCCGGCCGCACGGGCGTGGTGATTGGCGCCTTGGGGGCCGGCGTGGCGGTGATGATCCAGACCGCCGGCGTGGGGAGGTCGAACGAGGAACCCGTGGTCCGCTGGCTCGACGAGGTGCTGCAGGCCGACCGCTTCGTGTCGTCGGGCGATTTGGCCCAGGCAACTAGCTCGCAGTCGCCGCTCGACCCGAGTCTGCTCGGCGAGTTGTCGAAACTCCCCGGCGTGGAGGCGGCGGTCGGGTTCCGCTACCAGCAACCAGAGTACAACGGCACGATCGTGTTCCTGATCGCGCTGGACGCCTCCGCTTACGCCGAGCACACCGCCGCGCGCTCGGGCAAGAAGCGCGCCGCGCTCGAAACCCTGGCCAGCGCGGCGAGTGATAGCGTAGTGGTGTCGAGCAACTTCGCGCTCAAGCACGGCGTGAAGGTCGGCGACGTGCTCACGCTGCCGAGCGCTGCGGGGCCGGTCGAGTTGACAGTCGCCGCGACGGCCGAGGACTACTCGTGGAGCCGCGGCACGGTGTTCATCGATCGCGCGGTGTACGCGCGGCTATTCGGCGACCCGATGTTGGACCTGATGCATGTGTACTTGAGCGACCCCGCGCCGGACTCGGAGGGGAGCAAGAGCCTCAAAGGTTTCCGCCAGAAGTACGGGCTAGTCGAGCAGGACCGCCGGAGCGTGCGCAAGTTCCTCGCCGAACTCATCGAGCGCGTATATTTACTCGCCTACCTCCAACAACTGGTGATCGGCGCCGTCGCGGCCCTGGGGGTCGTCACCGCGCTCTTGATATCCGTACTCCAGCGCAAGCGCGAACTCGGGCTGCTACTCGCGGTGGGCGCCACGCCGGGGCAGGTGGTGCGCACGGTGCTCGCGGAGTCGATCCTGATGGGCGCCATCGGCACGGTACTGGGTGTTCTGATCGGCCTGCCGATGGAGTATTACGTGCTGCGCGTCGTGATGCCCGAGGAGAGCGGATTCGAGTTCGACATGGTGGTGCCGTACCGCCAGGCCGCGGCGGTGGCGGTGGGGGCGGGCATCACGGCGCTGGTGGCGGGCCTGCTGCCGGCGTGGCACGCGGTGCGGATTCGCATCCCCGAGGCGATTGCGTATGAATAGTTCTAGCAGGTAGTTATAGTTATAGCCAGAACAAGAACAGACGGCCCCACGGCTGACACTCTTGTTCTGGCTATAACTATAACTAACCGCTAGAACTACTTCGCCAGGTTCTTGAACTGAATCTCCTTGAACTCGACGGCCATCGGCCCGCCGGCGTGGAGTTGGAAGGCGATGACGCCGCCTTCGGCGGTGTCTTTCTTGTCCGGGGTTTTGGGGAAGTCCGCATCGACGGCGGTCGCGCCGTTCACCTTGATGGTGAAGTGGTTGCCTTTCACGAGAATCGAGTACTCGTTGTCCTCGCCGGCCTTCACGTGCTTCTGCACGAAGTCCTTCGGGCAGGCCTGCATCATCCCGCCGACGCCCTCGCCATACAGGCTGCCCCAGTAGCCGGGGCCGATGTCGCACTGCGGGCCGTGGACGACGAACTTCTTGGGGTCGGTGACGGTGCTGCGCACCTGAACGCCGCTGTTGCCCTTCTCGTTCACGAGCTTGACCTTGAACGTCAGCTCGAAGTCGGTGTACTTCTGCTTCGAGCAGAAGAAGGTGTTGAACCCAGGGTCTTTCTCGGCCTTGCCGACGACGGCGGTGCCCTGGATCGTCCAGAACTGCTTGAGTCCCTCCCAGTTCTCGGGCTTGAGGAACTCGGTAGTGTCGTCGGCGCGGGCACTCCCCGCGAGGAGGACGGCGGCGAGGCTGACGAGTACGAGGCGCATGGGGGAGGCTTCCGGTGGGGAGTTGGGCGACGGGTTCGTCTTAGTCGGCGGCGGCGGTGTCGGCGCCTCGGCGGCGAAAACTTCTGGAACTCCGGCCCGCAGTTTCCCTATGACTACGCCGTCGAGAGCCGCCGCGCGAACCGGAGAGTTGACTTGTCCCCCACCGTCCGATTTCTGGTACTGTTCGTCGCGGCCGTCGGGTTCCTGTTCGACACCTACGAACTCTTAATGTTCCCCGTGATCGGCCGCGAGGCGCTGCGCGAACTGATCGAGCCGGGCGTGACGGGCGTGCCGTCGAGGGAGGTCGTCGATCAGGTGCGGCTGTGGCTGGGGCGGACGCTCTGGATCGCGGCCCTCGCCGGCGGCGTCTTCGGCCTGCTGGGCGGCTGGCTGATCGACCGCTTGGGGCGCAAGCGCGTCATGGTCGCCAGCATCCTGTTGTACTCGCTTAGCCCCGTCGCGGCGGCGTTCGCTACGACCAAAGAAGAGCTGATCCTGTTCCGCTGCACCACGTTCGTGGGCGTGTGCGTCGAACTGGTGGCGGCGGTGACGTGGCTGGCGGAGCTGTTCGACGACAAGCGGTCCCGAGAGCGCGCCATCGGCTGGACGCTGGCGTTCGCGTCGGTGGGCGGCATCCTCGTCACCGAGGTCTACGGGCTGATCGTGCAGTTCCGCAATCAACTGCCGCCCCTGCCGGTGCCGGAGCGGTTCGACCCGCACGCCGCGTGGCGCTACACGCTACTCACTGGGCTAGTACCGGGGGCGATCATTCTCGCCACGCTGCCGTTCGTCCCGGAGTCGCGCGTGTGGCTGGAGCGCAAACTCGCCGGCACCCTGAAGCGCCCGCGCTTCGGCGAACTGTTCGCCGGGGGGCTGGGGCGCACGACGATTGCGACCACACTCATCAGCGCGTGCGGCTACGCGGCGGCGTTCGGCGCCTTGCAACTCACGCCGTCGCAGATCGTCGCCGGGGTGCCGGAGGTGAAGGCCGCGGCGAAGGAGGCGAACGAGGAGAAGTCAGCGGCCGAGGCCCGGTTCAAGGCCGCGCCGGCTGCGGAGAAGGACGCCGCGAAGGCCGAGTTCGCCGCGAAGTCCAAGGCCGCTGCGGACGTGGTGCCCGCCAAGACCGCCAACATCCAGCGCTGGCAGGAACTCGGGGGACTCGCCGGGCGCATCCTACTCGCCCTGGGGTTATCGGTCGTGCCGAGTCGGATACTGCTGCGCCTCTTTATCCTCCCCGGCGTGGTGCTGTTCCCGCTGACGTACCTGGTGCTCTACCAGGGCGCCTACGCCCCGTTCGCCGTCGGCGTGTTCTGCTGCGGCCTCTTGACCGTCGCACAGTTCAGCTTCATCGCCGAGTACCTGCCGAGGGTGTTCCCGGTGCATTTGCGCGGCACCGGCGGGAGTTTCGCCACCAACGTCGGCGGGCGCATGCTCGGCACGATGGCCGCGACGCTGAACACCGAGGTGCTCAGCCAGCAATTTAGCGGCGACGCCCCGACGCAGGTGGCGACCGCCGCGGCGGTGATCGGCGGCACGGTGTACGTGGCGGCACTGCTGGCGAGCTTCGCGCTGCCGAAGCCGGTCGATGCGGCGGCGGAGGCGCGGAAGGCGGACTAGGGGTTCGGTGCTCGGGGCGACGGAAGCACGCAAGGCCGTCTATTTCGCCGAACGGTTCGGTTCCGCCGCCCGTCTTACCGGCGTCCGCCCGTCCCCGAATCGGAGTGCGCCGCCATGCCGACCCCGCCCGCGATGACCCGCCGCCAGTCGATTGCCGCGCTGGCACTGCTGCCCGCGCTCGCCGCCCAGTCCGCCGCGAGGACGACGCCCGTGGCCAACGCCGACGACGCCGGGGCCGAGCAATTCGGCCTCGACCTGTACGCCGAACTCGCCAAGAAGCCCGGCAACGTGGTCTGCTCGCCGCTGAGCGTGCGCACCATCCTGGCGCTCACCGCCGCCGGGGCGGGCGGGGCCACACGCGGCGAAATGATCTCCGCGCTCAAGCTGCCGGGCAGCGTCGAGGCGTCCGACGCGACCGTCTCGGCGCTGATGGCCCAACTGAACGCGCCGAAGGGCTTTGCGCTCTCGGTGGCCAACGCGCTGTGGGTGATGCGCGGCTTCCCGCTGCGGCCCGAGTTCGTCACGCGCGCTAAAACCAGTTACTCGGCCGAGGCGCGCGAGTGCGATTTCGTCGCCGACCCCGCCGGGAGCCGCACCACCATCAACCGCTGGGTCGAGTCGAAGACGAACGACAAGATCAAGGACTTGATCCCCGCGAGTGCCATCGACGCCGACACCCGGCTGGTGCTCACCAACGCCGCCTACTTCAAGGCCGACTGGCAGACGCCGTTCCCCAAGCCGCGCACCGCGCCCGGCCCGTTCACCCTTCCCGGCGGGGCGACCAAGCAAGTGCCGCTGATGCACCTGAGTGCCGAACTGATGGCCGGCGACGACCCGGCGGAGTCGTTCCAGACGGTGCGGCTCCCCTACGCCGGCGGGCAAGTCTCGATGGTGGTGCTCGTCCCCCGCAAGCCCGACGGCCTGCCGGCGCTCGAGGCGGGCCTGAGCGCCGAGCGCTTCCGCGCCAGGCTCGCCGGGCTGAAGTCGCACCGGGTCGAACTGACGCTGCCGAAGTTCAGGGCCGAGTTCGAGGCGACACTCAACGGGCCGCTGCAATCGCTCGGCATGAGGGCCGCGTTCACTCCGTCGGCGGACTTCTCGAAGCTCACGAGCGCCGACAAGCTAATGATTAGCCTCGTGGTGCATAAGGCGTTCATCGAGGTCGATGAGGCCGGCACCGAGGCCGCCGCGGCGACGGGGGTGGTGATGACAAGGGCGTCGGCCCGCCTCCCGGCCCCGCCGCTCACCGTCACGGCCGACCGGTCGTTCCTGTACGCGATCCGGCACGAGCCGACGGGGCGGGTGCTGTTCTGGGGGCGGTACTGCGGGGAGTAGTGGTCAGTGAGGAACCAGCAAAGCGAAGGCCCAGGGACACTCGTCCCTGGGCCTTCGCTTTGCTGGTTCCTCACTGACCACTAGCCACTGACCACTACTCCGGCTTCTTCTTCTTCGGCGCGTTGTCCTTCTCCATCTCGTCCTTGTCTTTGCCGCCCTTCTTGTCCTTCTTCGGCGGCATGTCGTCTTTGTCGTCGTCTTTGTCTTTCTTCTTCTGCGTGCCGATCTTCGTGACCGAGTTCATGACCGCGCGCAGTTCCTCGATCCCCTTCTCGGCCTCGGCCTTCGTCTCGTAGCCGCCGGGGCCACTCATGGCGAGCAGTTTGCCGTCGTCGTTGCGCACGAAGAAGCGGAACTTGTCGTCCTTGCCCTGGCCGATCTCGATGGTGCCGAGGACTTTCTTACCCGCCTTGGGCGGGGCTTTGTCCTGGGCGGGACTCAGCGCGGCGGTGCCGAGGCTCAGGCCGGCGAACGCGGCGCAGAGTGCCGCCGTGCGGGCGGTGCGGGACAGAATCATGGAACGGGACTCCGGGGGCGGTGGGGTGCGGGACTCGGTGCCGCCGGGGCGGCGGGTCGATTGT
>CAXTPM010000333.1:0-678 GCA_964245865.1 uncultured Fimbriiglobus sp.
GCACTCGGCGTTCTTCTCGACCACGCTCGATATTTTGCTGCGCTACCTCGGCACCAAAACACTCATCATCGGCGGCGTGGCCGGCAATATTTGTGTATTGTTCACTGCCAACGACGCGTACCTGCGCGACCTGAAAGTGGTGGTGCCGCGCGACTGCTGCGCGTCGAACACCGAGCGGGATAACGCCGAGGCGCTCGCGCAGATGGCCAAGGTGCTGAAGGCCGACACTCGGCCGAGCGCGGAGGTCGAGTTCGGCGAATCGGCGTGACCGGGGCGGGCCTCCAACGGATGTCGCCGTGAACTGAGGGGCCGATGCTCACGCTGCCGTTGTACCAGTCCGCCAAGAAGTCCGGCCGCAGCGAGCGCGAGCGCAAGTCGCTCGTCCCGAAGGAGAACGGCCGCTCGGCGGACTACATCATGGCCGGGTTCCTCACTGGCTGCCAGTTGGCGTGCAGCTACTGCTACGTGGCCCGGCACCGGCCGTTCGGCAACCCGGTCGAAGCCTACACGAACCTCGACGCCATCCTCGCCGCCACGGCCAGGCACTGGCGTAAGTTGTCCCCCAAAGTGCCGAACCAGGTGGACCCCAAGTATTGGGTGTACGACATCGGCGAGAACACCGACTGCCTCACCCCGGCCGCGTGGGGATATACATACCCGGCGCTCGACTATTTTCTC
>CAXTPM010000333.1:688-6287 GCA_964245865.1 uncultured Fimbriiglobus sp.
AGGTAGTCGAGGGCGGCACCAGCCCCATTGCCGCGCGCCTGGAGGCGGTCAACGCCTGGGTCGAGCGCGGCTACGAGGTGCACCTGAACTTCTCGCCGGTGATCGTCACGCAGACCTGGCAGCGCGACTACGCTGAGTTGTTCCGCCAGATCGACCGCGCCCTCAGTCCCGCCGCGCGGGCGCAGGTGAAGGCCGAGGTCATTTTCCTGACGCACTCGCCGGCGCTGCACGAGTCGAACTTGGCGTGGAACCCCGAGGCCGAGGCGCTGCTGTGGCGCCCCGAGTGGCAGGAGCAGAAGACGACGTGCCGCGGGGATGCGGGGGTGGTGCGCTACCGGGCGTTCGGAGTTAAGAACAAGCTGGTCGGGCACTTCCGGCGACTGATTGCCGAGGGGCTGCCGGGGTGCGCGGTGCGGTACATTTTTTAGCGCATGCGGAACACTGGGCGTCTATCGACTGCGTTTGCTACTAATTGCTCCATGCCCGATCTGGAGCCGTATGCCTGGGCCGGCACCGCCGCCCAGTTCCGCGCCTGCGGGGCCGCGGCCTGGCGCAATACTGTGGCGGCGCACCAGCAGGCCCGCTTCGGGGTCGAGCCGCACGCGGCCCAGTTGGGCGCGTGGGCCGACTCGTTCGCCGTGCTGCAAACTGTGCTGGCGATGGTGGTTGCAGCGAATCCAACGGCCGCAAGTTGGACGCTGGCGTTCGAGTACGAGTTGGCCTACGAGGGGGGCCGGCGACTCGACTTGGTGCTACTGGCCGGCGAGCGCGTGGTCGTCGTCGAGTTCAAGCAGGACGTGGCCCCGACTGCCGCGGCGCTCGACCAGGTGAGCGCGTACCGGCGCGACCTCGAACTCTACCACGCCGGCTGCCGCGGCCGGCGGGTCGAGAGTTGGCTGGTGCCGACGCGGCGCACCAAGCCCGGCGAGCGCGTCGGCGGCGTCGAAGTGCTGACCCCCGCGCAGTTCGCCGACGCGCTCGCCGCGATCGGCCCTCCGGCGGGCGAACCGATCGACCCCGCCGCGTGGCTCGCGGCCGACTACGCCCCGCTGCCGGGGGTTATCGCGGCCGCGCGCAAGATCTTCGCCGAAGAGCCGCTGCCGCAGATTCGCGCCGCGGAGAGCGCCGGCATCCCGGAGGTGCTGAAGCACATCGACGGCGTGATTCGCTCGGCGCGGGCCGAGGGCGAATACCACTTGGTGCTGATCACCGGCGTCCCTGGGTCGGGCAAAACACTCGTCGGGCTGGACCTCGTCCACCGCCACGGCGCCGAGGCGAGGACGGTGTACCTCACCGGCAACGGCCCCCTGGTGGATGTCCTGCGCTACGCGCTCAAGGCGAAGGCGTTCGTCAAGCCGATCCGCAACTTCTACTTGCAGTACGCGCTGAAGTCGAAGCCGCCGCGCGAGAACCTGTTCGTGTTCGACGAGGCGCAGCGGGCGTGGGACGCGGGGCGCATGGAAGCGGAGTACGGCATTCCCGACAGCGCCGCCGGGGCGGTGGTGTCGGTGGCGGATCGCGCGGCCGGGTGGGCGGTCGTCGTGGCACTCGTGGGCGAGGGACAGGAGATTCACCTGGGCGAAGAGTCGGGGCCGGGGCAGTGGGGCGCGGCGGTGCGCGCGGCGACTCACCCGTGGAAAGTCAGCACGCCGCCGGGCCTCGCCGGGGTGTTCGCGAACGACCCGAATTCCAGGCGGGTGAAGCGGTTGGACCTCACTACCAGTCTGCGCTCGCACCGCGCGGCCGGAGTGCAGGCCTGGGCGTCGCGGCTGCTGGCCGGGGACTTGGCGGGTGCGCGGCGGGAGTGCCGCAAGCTCGGCGCGGCGGGATTCCCGGTTTATCTGACGCGCAACCTTGATGCTGCCAAGGGCTACCTGCGCGAGCGCTACGCCGCCGAACCCGAGAAGACGTTCGGCATGGTGGCGAGCAGTCGGGCGCGGGATTTGCCCGCGTTCGGGGTGCCTAACGACTACATGGCCACCAAGCGCCTGCACGTCGGGGCGTGGTACGTTGATCCGCCGGACTCAGGGAAGTCGTGCCGCGGCCTCGACCGCGCCGTCACCGAGTTCGGCTGCAGGGGCTGGAACTCGACTTGCCGCTGGTGTGCTGGGGCGGCGACTTGGTGTGGGGAGGCTCGGCGTGGCACTCGACTACCCGGCAGGCCCAGGCCATCGACCCGCACCGGCTGCGGCTGAACAGCTACCGGGTGTTGCTGACGCGCGGGCGGGACGGGCTGGTGATCTTTGCGCCGGCCAACGAAGCCGGTGAACTCGCGGCGGGTGCTTTAACCCTGGCCGGGGCGCGGGATTTGCCGGTCGGGGGCGTCGGGGAATCGCGGAAAGCGCCGGGTCTCGGCTAGGCGGTTGGGGGCGATTGGATAAAACTGGGGAGTTAAGTCGCGCGGGCGCCATGACTTCGGGGGTCGGGGTTCCTATACTCAGTTCTCGACCGGTCAGGTTCGGCGGCGTGGGCCGTCGAGTGTCGGGGGGCACTGGCCGTGGGGTTGCGTGAGGCGCCGCGCGGCGGTATGGCGTTCGGCGAGGGGCCGGGCGCCGCGGGGTTTCGCGTTCCCGGCGGGGTTTTCGGCGGTTTGGGTCAACATTCCCCCTCCCGGCACGCGATAATTGCCGCTAGAACCCCCGACGTTGCGGACCAAAGACGGAGTCTGTCCGATGCTCGAGATCGTCATCCCCATGGCCGGGCGCGGCAGCCGCTTCGCCGAGCAGGGCTACGCCCTGCCGAAGCCCCTGATCCCCGTGCGCGGCGTGCCGATGATCCAACTCGTCATCGACAACCTGCGGCCCGACGCCCCGCACCGTTTCACGTTCATCTGCCAAAAGCCCCACCTCGACCAGTATCACCTCGCCGGCCACTTGGCCGACTGGGCGCCGGGCTGCCGGGTCATCGGCATCGACCGCGTGACCGAGGGCGCGGCGTGTACGGTGCTCTTGGCGCGGGACCAGATCGACACCAATAACCCCCTGATGATCGCCAACTGCGACCAGTACATTGATGTCGAAATCAACGACTACTTGGCCGCGATGCACCGCAACAGCCTCGACGGCCTGATTATGACCATGGAGGCCGACGACCCCAAGTGGAGCTTCGTCGGCTTCGACGCCGAGGGGCGCGTCGAGCGCGTGGTCGAGAAACAAGTCATCTCCAACGAGGCGACCGTCGGCATTTATAACTTCGCCCGCGGCAGCGACTTCTGCGCCGGCGCGGACGAGATGATTGCGCGGAACCTGCGCGTGAATAATGAGTTCTACGTCGCGCCGGTGTACAACCAACTCATCGCTGGCGGCGCGAACGTCGGCGTGTACAGTATCGGCTCGGTCGGCAACGGCATGTACGGCCTCGGCATCCCCGAAGACCTGATTGCGTTCGAGTCGCTGGCCGTCAGCAACCAGGTGGTGAGTCGGCGGAGGCGTGCGGCGGCATGATCGTGCTCAGCCACCGCGGCTACTGGAAGGAGGCGGGCGAGAAGAACGCCGAGGCGGCGTTCCGGCGCTCGTTTTCGCTCGGCTTCGGCACCGAAACCGATGTCCGGGACTGCGCGGGCCGGCTGGTGATCTCCCACGACCCGCCGGCGGGCGGCGAACTCGGCTTCGGCGACATGCTCGACCTGCTCGGAGGGCGGGACTTGCCGCTGGCACTCAACATCAAGGCCGACGGGCTGGCGGCGCGGGTCCGCGGCGAGCTGGCGGCGCGGAATCTGCAACAGGCGTTTGTGTTCGACATGAGCGTGCCCGATACCATCCAGCAACTCCGACACGGGAACCGGGTGTACGTCCGGCTGAGCGAGTACGAGCCGGCGGTTCCGACTTTGTGGCTGGGCCGCGCGGCGGGGGTGTGGCTCGACGGGTTCCACTCGGAGTGGTGGACGCCGGAGTTGATCGAGCAGTTGACCTCGCAGAATCTGAATGTGTGCGTGGTGTCGCCGGACCTGCACAAGCGCCCCCCCGAGGCGGCGTGGGGCGCGCTGAGAAGTTACTCGTTTAGTCGGCCGGACCTGGTTCAGATTTGTACGGATCGCCCGGAAGACGCCGCCGCCTGGTTCGGAGAGACACGATGATTCGCGCCGTCATTTTCGACATGGACGGGGTTCTCATCGACGCCAAGGAGTGGCACTACGACGCCCTGAATAAAGCCCTCGCGCTGTTCGGGTACACCATCACTCGGCACGAGCACGAGACCGTGTTCGACGGCCTCTCGACCCGCCAGAAACTCGAAATGCTCAGTTCGCTGCACGGCCTGCCGCGGCAGTTGCATTCGTTCTTGAATGAAATGAAGCAGCAGTACACGATGGACATCGTGTACCAGTTGTGTAAGCCGACGTTCCACCACGAGTACGCGCTCTCGCGCTTGAAGCGCATGGGGTATCAACTCGGTGTGGCGTCGAACTCGGTGCGCAACAGCGTGCACGTGATGATGGAGCGCTCGCACCTCACGAAGTACCTGGACGTGATGCTCTCCAACGAGGATGTCGCCAAGCCGAAGCCGCACCCGGAAATCTACATGCGCGCCATCCGGCACTTCGGCCTCAGCCCGAGCGAATGCTTAGTCGTAGAAGACAACGAGAACGGCATCCGCGCCGCGACCGCCTCCGGCGCCCACGTGTTGGCCGTGCGCGACGTGCATGACGTGCATTTGGATAATATTTTGACCCGCGTGCGCGAAATCGCGGCGTCGGTGAGGAGTATCGCGTGAACGTGCTCATCCTCGACCCGGCCGGGAAACTCGCGCCGCACTCCGCCGCTGCCGTGCGCGCGGCCGGCGCCGCGTCCGGCCCGGTGTGCCATGCGACCCTGAACGCCACGCCCGACGGACTGGTGGGATGGGTGTTCGACTTCGGCCCTGGGGTGCAGCCGATCCGCACCCGCACCGCGCCCGACGGATTGGCGTGTGCGGTCCTGCTCACCTGCGACCAGTTCGCCGCGGCCGAGGAACTCGTAATCCTGGGTTCCGACGCCGCGGCGTGGGCGGCGCACTTCGCGCGCCTGGGCGCCGCCAAGTCGCACGACTGCGACGTGTTCCTGTCGTTCCCCACCGACGGCCCGGTGCGGCACGACGCGGCCGGGGAACTCGCTGGGCTGATGCGCCGCGCGGGCAACCTGAACCCCGGTCTGATGTGGTTCCGCTCCGCCGAGTCGTTCTACTCCGCCGCGAAGCAGGTCATCCGCAAAGACGCGCGCTGGGGCGGGCACTACGCCGCCGAGTCGGTGCTGCGCGAGCTGGCACTGCACGACGCGCGCGTCGGCACCCATGGCCGGCCGGCCGAGGCGCACGTCGCGGGCTAGTCGGATTCCCCCTCTGGCGAGGACCGCCCGTGAAGCAGCACCACCTCCGCGACATGGTCAAGGGCTGGTTCGTCGGCCACTTCACCCCCACCGCCTACACCACCGCCGCCGCCGAAGTCGGCGTCAAGGAGTACAAGGCCGGCGACACCGAGTCGGCGCACTACCACAAGGTGGCGACCGAACTCACGGTGATCGCCTCGGGCCGCGTGCGCATGTTCGGCCGCGAGTTCGGCGCGGGCGAGATCATCACCGTCGAACCCGGCGAGGTGACGGCGTTCGAGGCGCTCGTCGACACGATT
>CAXTPM010000334.1:0-6285 GCA_964245865.1 uncultured Fimbriiglobus sp.
GGCCGCGCGCCGGGCGCCCCGCCGATGTTGCCGGGGCGCTGGTCGCCGCCGACGCCACCCCGCCCGACGGGCGCGACGACTACTGCGAGGGGCTGCGGCTGTTGCAGGCGCACGAGCCTGAGGGCGCGGCGAAGTGCCTCGAAGCCGCCACCACCGCCGAGCCGCCCACCGACGCCGATCCCGGCGCTTACTCGTGGTGGTGGCTGGCGCTGGGCGAGGCGTACACCCGACTCGGGCGCGCCGCCGAGGCCGAGTGGGCGAACCGCACCGCCGTGGCACTCGCGCCCGGCCACGCCGTGGCGCGGCAGAGTCTGGGGCTAGCGCGATTGCGGCAGGGCAAACACGACGCCGCCGAGGCCGACTTTTCTGCCGCGCTCGGACTCGGCCGGGGCCACGGCCGGGCCGGCGCGCTCGCCGGCCGGGCGCAAGCTCGCCTCGCGCTGGGGCGCGTTGCCGAGGCGGCTGCCGACTTCGACGCCGTCCTCGATGCCTACCCCGCCGACACCCGGCTGTACTTCGCCCGCTCCGACGCGCGCCGCCAATCGGGCGATGCCGCCGGGGCCGACGCCGACCGGCGCGCGGGGCTGGCGCTCCCCCCGTCCGACGAGGCCGGCTGGGTCGCGCGCGGGCTGGCCCGGCTCGCCGCCGACCCCGCCGGGGCCGTCGCCGACTTCGACGCCGCACTCGCGCTCAACCCGCGCTCGTACCCCGCACTGGCCGGCAAGTCGCAAGCGCTCGACGAGGGGCTGCGCCGCCCGGCCGATTCGCTGGCGGTCGTGAACCAACTGGTCGAGTTCTACCCGCGCGAGACGGCGGCGCGGGCGGGCCGCGCGGTGCTGCTGGCCCGCAAGGGCGAGCGCGCGGGCGCTCACGCCGACGCCGAGCGCTGCCTCGCCGACGGCCCGCGCCCGTTCGAGCGCTACCAGCTCGCGGGGGTCTACGCGCTGACCTCGCGCACCCACCCCGCCGACGCGCCGGAGTGCTTCCGCCTGCTCGAAGGCGCCCTCCGCGCGGGGGCGGGCTTCGAGTTCGTGGACGACCCGAAGGCCGACCCCGACCTCGACCCCGTGCGCGGCCGGCCCGAGTTCCGCCGCATCGTGGCCGCCGCTCAGCTTGATCGACCGCCGACGAAGAAGGAACGCCGATGACCCGCCGCTTCCGCCCGACCGTGGTGCCGCTCGAACCCCCCCTCAGCCCGGCGGTGTTCGGCACCCCGTGGCCCGACCCGAATCTCACGCTCTCGTTCGCGCCCGACGGCACCGACATCGGCGGGCAGCCGAGCCGACTCGGCTCCACGCTGGCGACACTCCCGCCGGCGGCGCGGGTGCGGGAGGTGCTGCGCGCGTTCCAGAGCTGGGTGGACGTGGCGGGCGTCAACGTCGGGCTGGTCGCCGACGGCGGGCAGCCGGCCGGTACGCCGGGGCCGGCGCAAGGGGACCCGCGCTTCGGCGACATCCGCGTCGCGGCGGTACCCGTCGGGGCCGACGCGGCGGCGCTCGGGCTGCCGTTCGACATCACCGCCGGGGGGCGGGCCGGCGACGTGGTGCTGAACAGCAACCTCGCGTTCGGCAGCGGCGGCTCGGCGGGGTTCGACCTCTACGGCGTGGCGCTGCACGAGGCGGGGCACGTCTTCGGCCTCGACGGCACCGCCGACCCGGCGTCGGCGCTGTTCCAGGGCGGCGTCGCGCCGCACGCGCGCCTTTCCGCGTCGGACGTGGCGAACAACGTCGCGCTCTACGGCCCCCGCGCCCCGGACGCCTACGAGGGGCCGGCGGGCAACGGCACGCCCGCCACGGCCGCGCGCTTGCAGCCGCAGGGGGGCCAGGGGCCGTCGCAGGTGATCCTCGCCGCCGCCGACCTCGCCGCCGCGTCGGACGTGGATGTCTACAGCTTCCGCCCGAGCAACCTGGGCGGCGGGGCGCTCACGCTCACCATCCACACCGCCGGTTTGAGTTTGCTCGTGCCGCGCGTGGAACTGCTCGACGCGAACGGGGCCGTGCTGGCCAGCGGCGTCGGGGCGGGGCCGGGCGCGGGCGACGTGACGCTGCGGCTGCCGGGCGCCGTCGAGGGGGCGACGTACTTCGCGCGCGTCACGAGCGCCGACCCCGACTTCGCCGCCGGGGCGTACACGCTCGAAGCCCGACCCGAGGCCGACGCCCCGGCGCCCCCGGCCCGCGTGCTGCCCAACCCCGACGTGGGCGACAACGACTCGATCGGCCGGGCGACCCAGCTAGGCCAGCAGTTCCTCACCACAGGCCCGCGCGCCGACTACGCGCTGCGCGGCACGCTCGATACGCCGGCCGATGTGGACTACTACCGCCTGCGCTCGCCGCAGGGGCCGGACGGGCCGATGACGGTGACGCTGTACGCCGACGCGCCCGGCGGCACCGACCCCGTGGCGCAGGTGTTCGACGAGCGCGGCCAGCCGATGCCGGTGCAGGTGGTGGCGCACGACGGCGGCACCACGGCGGTGCAGGTCGCCTCGGTAGAGGCCAACAAGGACTACTACGTGCTCGTGCGGCACGGGGCGGTCGCGGCGCCCGGCGGCTACACGCTCGGCGTCGATTTCGGCGGGCGGCTGGTGGCGCTCCCCGTGCTGGCCGCCGGCGCCCTGACGCCCGACGTGCCGGCCGTGGGCGCGACCCTAAGAGTGGCGCCGTCGCAACTGCTGCACTTGGTCCTCGGCGTCGGCCCGGCGGCGGGGGTGGCGGTGCGCCTCGACGTGTTCGACGCGGCGGGGGCGCTGGTGGCGAGCCGCTCGGCCCCGGCGGGCGACTCGGCGAGCCTGAACGCGCCGCTCGCCGCCGGGGACTACCGGCTGGTGGTGAGCGCGTTCGCGCCCGGCAGCGGGCCGGCGCTGGCGGTGGGGTTCTCGGTGGCGGGGCTGAGCGTGTCGGACCCCGTGGGGCCGCGGGCCGTACCGTTCGACCCGGCCGGCCCGGCGCCGCCCGCGCCGCCCCCCCCGCCGCCGCCGCCGCAGCCGACCGTTGGGCCGCTGACGCCGCTGACGCCCGTCCCCCCCGTGCAGCCGTCGCCGCCGCCGACGCCGCTGCCGCCCGCCCCGCCCCCCGTGCCCCCAGTGCCGCCGGCCAACCCCGGCCCCGTGCAGCCGGTGCTGCGGCCGCTGCCGCGCGTCTTCGGCGTCGGTGGCGCCGGCGGCAAGGTGCGCACCTTCAACCCCGACGGCACCGCCCTGGGCGCCCCGGCGACCGGCCTGGGCGGCGGCGTGCGCGTCGCCGAGGCCGACTTCACCGGCGACGGCGTGGCGGACCTGGTGGTCGGCAGCGGCCCCGGCAGCGCGACCTCGGTGCGCATCCTCGACGGCGCGACCCAGCGTGAGCTATTTAACGTGGCTCCCTTCGAGGGAAGCTTCACCGGCGGCGTGTTCGTCGCGGCCGGCGATCTCGACGGCGACGGCGTGCCCGAACTCGTCGTGACCCCCGACGAGGGCGGCGGGCCGCGCGTGCGGGTTTTCAGCGGGCGCGGCTTCGGCGTCGTGGCCGACTTCTTCGGCATCGACGACCCGAACTTCCGGGGCGGCGCCCGCGCGGCCGTCGGCGACCTCAACGGCGACGGCGTGGGCGACCTGCTGGTGAGCGCCGGCTTCGGCGGCGGGCCGCGCGTGGCGGGGTACGACGGCCGCACCCTCAGCGGCCCCACACCGGCCCACCTGTTCGGCGACTTCTTCGCGTTCGAGGCGACGCTCCGCAACGGCGCCTACCTCGCGGCCGGGGACATCGACGGCGACGGCCGGGCCGACCTCGTGGCCGGCGCCGGCCCAGGGGGCGGGCCGCGCGTGACGGTGTTCGGCGGCGCCCAACTCCTCGCCGACACCCCTACCCGCGTGGCCGACTTCTTCGCCGGCGACCCGAGTAATCGCGGCGGCGTGCCGGTGGCAGTCAAAGACCTCGACGGCGACGCCCGCGCCGACGTAGTCGCCGGCTCCGGCCCCGGCGGCCCCGCGCTCGTGTTCGGCTACTCCGGCCAGACCGAAGGGACGCTACCGGAGCTGTTCTCCTTCGACGCCTTTCCCGGCGACGCCGGCGGGGTATCGGTCGGCTAGCCGGGGGGCGGGGAAAATCGCGCGGGGCGCTGGCGGTTCGCGCCCCCGGCCGCGACTCCCTCGGTCGGACCCGCCCCGAAGCCCAGAGAACCGCACGATGTCCCGTTCCAATCGCCCGCTCGACCTCGGCCTGCTGGTCGCCGCGCTACTCGTCCCGACGGCCGCGCTCGGCGGCGTGCCCGACCGGCTGTTCGACTTCGCCGACTCGTACTACCTCGCCAACGGCGTGAACCCGGCGATGATCGCGGGGCGGCGGCAGGCCGTGCCCCCGCGCGGCGCTTCCTCGCCCGCGCCGTTCGCCTTCCAGCGCCCGGTGCGCGCCCTGCTCACCCTCCCCGCCCACGACCACAGCGGCAACCGCTGGTTCTTCAGCGTGATGGGCGGCGGCGGCGACTCCTTGTTCACCCCGGACGCGGCGGGGCGCCGGGCGCGGCAACTCGCCGACGCCAGCCCGGAGTACGTCTTCCCGAGGGCCGGCACCGACCCGCTCGGCCTCTCCACCCGCCAGGCGGTGGTGCTGGACATGCGGCACGGCTACTTCGGCCACAACCCCCTCGGCCTGTGGCTGCACACGTTCGTCAACTACACCCCGGCCGCGACCGGCACCCCGGCCGGGCGCAAGGAACTCGCCGACCTCGCCAAGCGCAACGGCCTCGACCGCGACGGCACCCCGGTCATCGCCGACCTCGGCGACATCGAGCACCTGGCGGGCCTCGGCCTCGTGTCGCTCCAGACGCGGCCCGCCGCCGACCCGCTGCGCTACGCCATCTGCCCGGTGATCGCCGACCCGACCAACGGCGGCGTCGCGGCCGACCAGTTCCTCGCCTACGACACCCGCCCCGACGGCACCCCCGTCGAGCCGCAGTTCGTGCGCGACTTCGAGAGCCTGCGCCTGACCGGGCGCTGGGCGAAGTAGCCGCCGCGCGAGTCCGCAAGAAGCGCCGCCCCGAGCATCTGCTGGGGGCGGCGGTATTTTTCCGCCCCCCGCCTGGCGGGCCGCGCCGGCCGTTGCGACTCCCCCATCCGGGCGGCGGCAGTCGGTCGCCGCGACACATTCGGGGATAGTCATGGGCAAGAACCGATTCGGCAACCGGGTGCGGCTGGGGCTGACTTCGCTGGAGGACCGGGCGGTGCCAGCGGCGCTGGCCGGGGTGCCGGCCGACGCGGTGGTGGTGGCGCCGGACGGCGGCGGCGTGCCGCGCGTGCGGGTGGTCGATTCGGCCACCGGCGAGGACGTGGCCGAGGTACAGGCCTACGAGGACTCGTTCCGGGGCGGCGTCCACGCCGCGCTCGGCGATGTCAACGGCGACGGCGTGCGCGACCTGATTTTGGCCCCCGGCGCCGGCGGCGGGCCGCGCGTGCGCGTGCTGGACGGCAAGACCGGCTCTACGCTCGCGGACTTCTTCGTCTACGAGCCGACCTACACCGGCGGGGTCTACGTCGCGGCCGGGGACGTGAACGGCGACGGCAAGGCAGACCTCATCACCGGCACCGGCGTCGGCGGCGGCCCCAGGGTGCGCGTACTCGACGGCGCCACGCTCGGCCAGACCGTGCTGAAGGACTACTTCGCCTACGAGGAGTCGTTCCGGGGCGGGGTGCAGGTCGCGGCCGGCGACGTGAACGGCGACGGCCGCGACGACGTGATTACTGGCGCGGGCGTTGGCGGCGGGCCGCGCGTCGTGGTGTTCGACGGCCGCGACGACCGGGTGCTCAAGAACTTCTTCGCCTTCGAGGACGGCTTCCGGGGCGGCGTCAACGTCGCGGCCGGCGACCTCGACGGCGACGGCAAGGACGACGTTTACGTCGGCGCCGGCGTCGGCGGGGGGCCGGTCGCCCGCGCCGTCAGCGGCGCCGACGACACGATCCTCGCCAGCGTGCTGGTGGACCGGGTCGATGCCAACGGCGACGGGATCGACGACCTCGTCACGCGCGTGCGCCGCGGCAACGACGACGTGGTGCGCGTGACCGACGGCCGCACGCGCGGCTTCGCCGGGGGCGTGGTCCGCTCCGTGGACGACAACCCCAGCGCGGAGGACCGCGCGGAGCGCACCCCCACCGGCGGCGCCACCGCCCCGGCAGGCACGACCGTCTGCCTCGAAGGGCCGATCACCGCCGTGGACCCCGCCGCCGGCACCGTCACGGTGCGCCTCGGCGACGGCTCGGCGGCGACCGCCCGCGCCGGGGCCGGGACCGAAATCAAGCGCAACGGCGCGGGTTCGACC
>CAXTPM010000335.1:0-915 GCA_964245865.1 uncultured Fimbriiglobus sp.
GGCCCGGCGCGACGACGAGGCGGCGGTGAAGCAACTAGTCGAGAAGCTCAAAGCCTCCGGGCGCGGCGAGTTCCTGTGAGCGAGTCGCCGGGGCGAGTGCTGGCGGTCGATCACGGCTCGGCCCGAATCGGCCTGGCGGTCAGCGACCGCGACCGCATCGTCGCCTCGCCCCTGGAAACCTACGCCCCGAAGTCGCTCGAGCGCGACGCGGCGTTCTTCCGGGCACTCGTGCTGCGCGAGCAGGTCGCCTCGATCGTAATCGGCCTGCCGGTGATGCCGAGTGGTGACGAGAGTCGGCAGGCCGCGAAGGTGCGCGAGTTCGGCGCGTGGCTGAACCTTGCGGTCGGCTTGCCCGTCGCGTACTGGGACGAGCGCTACACGAGCGGCATCGCCGACGACATCCTGCGCGAGATGGGCGTGTCCCAGAAGAAGCGCAAGGAGCGGCAGGACCAGTTGGCGGCGCGGCTGATTCTCGAAGGCTACCTCGCCGCCGGCTGCCCGGCGGAGTCGATGCCTCTTGCCCCCGCGGCGGACGAACCGTGACCGAGCGCGACTTCGCCGCCGACGTGGTCGCCGCCTTGCAGCGGGCCGGCCACACCGCGTACTTCGCCGGGGGCTGCGTGCGCGACACGCTCTTGGGCCTGACCCCCGCCGACTACGACGTGGCCACCGCCGCGACCCCCGAACAAGTCACGAAGCTGTTCCGCCGCGCCCACCAGTTCGGCGCGAGCTTCGGCGTTGTCGAGGTGCTCGGGCCGCGCGGCCCCGACGGCGAGTGGCTCAAAGTGCAGGTGGCGACGTTCCGCAGCGACGGCGCCTACACCGACGGGCGCCGCCCGGACGCGGTGACGTTTAGTTCCCCCGAGGAGGACGCGGCGCGGCGGGACTTCACCGTCAACGGGCTGTTCCTGAACC
>CAXTPM010000335.1:925-6260 GCA_964245865.1 uncultured Fimbriiglobus sp.
TATTCGACTACGTTGGGGGCCGCGCCGACCTGTCGGCGCGAGTCCTGCGCGCCATCGGCGACCCGGCGGCGCGCTTCGCCGAGGACAAGCTGCGCGTGCTGAGGCTCGCGCGCATGGCCGCGCGCTTCGACCTGAGTATCGACCCGGCCACGGCCGACGCGGCGACGAAACTCGCCCCCGAGGTGGGGGTGGTGAGTGCGGAGCGCGTGGCCGAGGAACTGCGCAAAATGCTCGCGCACCCGAGCCGGGCGCGGGGCGTTCAATTGTTATCGGAACTCGGCCTCGCGCCGGTGATCCACCCGCGCCTCGCCGCCGGGCTGGCCGGCGGAGCGCCGGTGCTGGCCGCGCTGCCCGGCGTGTGCCGCGCCGAGGTCGCGCTCGCGGCGCTGCTCGAATCGCCGGCCGACGCACTCGCCGTGACGAATCGGCTGAAACTGTCGCTCGGCGAGCGCGACTTGCTCCAGTACCTCACGCGCGAGCGGCCGCTCATCCTGGGCGCCGAGTCGCGGCGGCTCTCGGAGTTAAAACCCGTGCTGGCAGACCCGATGCGCAGCGAGTTACTGACGCTCTGCCGCGCCGAGGCGGAGGGGCGGGACTTGAAACCCGCTGGGGTTCAGCGGTGTGAGAGCCTGGTGCGCGATTTGCCGCAGGCCGAACTCGACCCGCCGCCCCTGCTCACCGGCGACGACTTGCGCGCGGCGGGTTACGCCCCAGGGCCGGCGTTCAAGCGGGCACTGTCGGCGGTGCGGCGGGCGCAACTCGATCTCGAACTGGACTCGGCGGAAGCGGCGTGGCCGGTCGCGCGAGCATCCCTCGACTCAGACGCGCGGCAATGACGTGCCGCACCGGCGAGAGCGTGTCGAGTTTGCCGCCGCACACCACCTCGGCCCACCAGAAACTCAGGAGCGTGCGCAGGGTCTTGGGCACCTCGCGCATCGACACCGTACTCGCGCCCGCGCGGCGGGGCTTGTGCGTCACCGGCGACTCGATCACCGCGAGGCCGAGTTTCGCGGCGCGGCTGAGCATCTCGGCGTTGACGAAGAACCCCCTCGACTTCGGAAGCAGCTTCAGCACCGCGGCGCGGCGGAACACCTTCAGCGCGCAGTCGCAGTCCCGCACGCGGGTGTTGAGCAGGGCGCGCACCAGCAAGTTGTAGCCGCGCGACAGGACGCGGCGCTTGAGCGGGTCGCGCCGGCGGTGCCGGTAGCCGCAGGCGATCTGGGCGGTCGATTCGTGGCCGAGGTACGACGCTAGCAGGCCCAACTCGGCCAGGTCGAACTGGCCGTCGGCGTCGGTGAACGCCACCAAGGGCAGCTTGGCGGTCTCGAACCCGGTGCGGAGCGCGGCGCCGTAGCCGCGGTTGCGGGCGAAGCGGACCACGCGCAAGTGAGGGTACTTGGCGGCGAGTTCGCGGCAAATCGCGGGCGTGTCGTCGGCACTGCCGTCGTCCACGAGGACGATTTCGTGGCTCGGGAACGCGGCGGCGAGGGCCGCGTCGGCCTCGGCGACGGTGGCGCGGAGGTTCGAAGCCTCGTTGAAAGCGGGCACCACGAGCGAGAGTCCGGCGGGTGCCGCGTCCATGCGGGGAGCCTCTGGCGAAGAATCAACGGTCCATCGGAGTGAATTAGAGCGTACCAAACTCCCGCCGCGTGGCAAGCCGAATCGCCCAAGTGCTGGCGTACCTGTCGGCGGGTGTGTATGATGACACGAGAGGCCCGAAGACGACCCCCGGATGCGGGCGATGACGTTCCTGAGCCGCAAGGCCGACTACGCACTATTAATCCTCTCTTACCTGGGGCGGCACCCCGAGGGGGGCAGCGCGCGCGGCATCGCCGCCGAGTTCGAGCTGAGCCGCGCGTTCGTCGCCAACATCCTCAAAGAGTTGCACCAAGCCGGGCTAGTCAGTAGCAGTCGGGGCGCGAAGGGCGGCTACGGCTTACAGCCGCGGGCGCTGGATTTGAGCCTGTCCGAGTTGCTGGAGGCGGTTAAGGAGGGCTTCCGCCTCACGGTTTGCTCGGACCACGGCCACGGCCCCGAGGGCGAGGCATGTAGCCTGAGTGAAAGCTGCCCCGTGAAGAACCCTTTGGCCGAGATTCACCGTCGAATTACGGCCGTCCTGAGCGGCGTGTCGCTGCGGGAACTGCTGACGCCGCCCGCCACCAGCCCCGCCCCGCCGCAGTTGTTGCGCTTAGAAATCCTCGCCCCCCGCACTGCCAGTGTGCCGCCGGGCGCCGCCGAGTCGCTGGCCCCGTTCGTCCTGGAGTGATGCATTCGTATGGCCGTCAAGCTGCCGATTTACCTGGATAACAACGCCACCACCCGCACCGACCCCCGCGTGGTCGAGGCGATGCTGCCGTACTTCACCGAAATCTACGGCAACAGCGCCAGCCGCAACCACCCCTTCGGTTGGGCGGCGGAAAGCGCCGTCGAGGATGCCCGCGCCCAAGTCGGCGAGCTGATCGGCGCCACCGCCAAGGAGATCATCTTCACGTCGGGCGCCACCGAGGCCAACAACCTGGCGCTCAAGGGCGTGGCGGCGATGTACAAAAAGAAGGGCAACCACTTCGTCACCGTGGCGACCGAGCACAAGTGCGTGCTCGACACCTGCAAGCGCCTCGAGCGCGACGGCTGCCAGGTGACCTACCTCCCCGTCGATGCCCACGGCCGCGTGACGCCTGAGCAGGTGCGGAACGCCATCACTGACAAGACCATTTGCGTCTCGGTGATGTTCGCCAACAACGAGATCGGTACGGTGCAGGACATCGCCGCGATCGGCAAGGTTTGCAAAGAGAAGGGCGTGCTGTTCCACACCGACGCGGTGCAGGCGGCTGGCAAGATTCCGGTCGATGTCGAGGCAATGGGCATCGATTTGCTCAGCCTCTCGGCCCACAAGATGTACGGCCCCAAGGGGATCGGCGCCTTGTACGTGCGCAAGCGCGACCCGCGCGTGCGGCTCGAACCCCAGATCGACGGCGGCGGGCACGAGCGTGGCATGCGCTCCGGCACGCTCCCTGTGCCGCTAATCGTCGGCTTGGGCAAGGCGGCGGAAATCGCCCGGCTCGAAATGCCTGAGGAGACGAAGCGCGTCAACGCCCTGCGCGACAAGCTGATGACGGGCATCATGGATGCCCTGCCCGAGACGTACCTCAACGGCCACCCGACCGAGCGCCTCCCCGGCAACGCCAACATTAGCTTCGCCTATGTGGAAGGCGAGGGACTGATGATGGGCATCAAAGACATCGCCGTCAGTTCCGGTTCGGCCTGCACCAGCGCGAGCCTCGAACCGAGCTACGTGCTGCGGGCGCTCGGCGTCGGCGACGAACTGGCTCACAGCTCGATCCGCTTCGGCTTGGGGCGCTTTAACACCGAGGAAGAGGTCGATTTCACGGTTGACCTCGTGGTGAAGGAGGTCAGCCGGCTGCGCGAGATGTCGCCGCTGTTCGAGATGGCCCAAGAGGGGATCGACCTGAAGTCGATCCAGTGGTCGGGCCACTAAATCCCGAACCCCCGGCCCGCCGTCGCGCTTCCAAGTTGTCGTAAACTTGTGAGACGCGCCGGCGGGCTTCGGTATACTGACTGCACACGGGCCGAACGCCACTTTTTGGGACGACCGCCATGCCTTACAGCGACCAGATTCTCGAGCACTACAACAACCCGCGCAATGTCGGCAGCTTCCCCGCCGCCGACGCCGCCGTCGGTACCGGCTTGGTCGGGGCGCCCGAGTGCGGCGACGTGATGCGCCTACAAATCAAGGTGAACCCCGTCACCGGCGTGATCGAGGACGCCAAGTTCAAGACTTTCGGCTGCGGCTCGGCGATTGCCTCCAGTAGTCTCGCCACCGAGTGGCTCAAGGGCAAGTCGCTCGACGAGGCGCTGGCGATCCGCAACACCGAGATTGTGGAGGAACTCGCGCTGCCGCCGGTGAAGGTTCACTGCTCGGTACTCGCCGAGGACGCGATTAAAGCTGCGATTAAGAATTACCAAGAGAAGCAGGACGCTTCGGCCGAGACCGCCGTAGCCGTTGGTGCCGCGAGCTAGTTGACCGCCCCGATTCCCCGTTCCTACCACTAGACCCGAAAGGGACCGCCGCCATGTCCACGATTACTCAAGAGCCGGGCGTGCAGACGCTGACGCCCGCTGCGACTCCGGTGGCCCCGGTCGGGCCGACGATCAACATTACGCCGCGCGCTGCCCAGGAAGTCACGCGCATCATCGCCGAGCAGAACCTGCCCGAGAAGCTGTACCTGCGCCTGCGCGTCGTCGGCGGCGGCTGCTCGGGCTACCAGTTCAAGCTCGACCTCGACCCGACCGTTTCGGAGAAACTCGACGTGCCGACCGAGATTCACGGCATTCCCGTGGTGGTCGATAAGCGCAGCATGCTCTACATCGACGGCGTGACGGTGGACTTCCACGACGACCTGAACAAGCGCGGGTTTAGCATCAACAACCCGACCGCGAAATCGACCTGCGGCTGCGGCTCGTCGTTCTCGATGTAGTTTTAGGCCGACATGAACGCATTTGATCGGCTGGGCTTACCAGCTACATTCCGGGTGGACGGCGCGACTTTGGAGGGGAATTACCTCGCCAAGTCCCGCGCCGTCCACCCGGATTTTCACGCCAACGCCACGGCCGAGGAGCGGGTCGTAATGCTCGCGGAGTCGGCAGCACTCAACGATGCGTATGCCACGCTGCGCGAACCTCTGAAGCGCGCCGAGGCTCTGTTGGCACTGCATGACGCGAGTTCGACGGCGGCGCCGGTGGACCAAGCGTTCTTGATGGCGACGATGGAGTTGCGCGAGCGCCTTGACGGCGGCGAGGCGTCGGCGGTGGTCCCCGAGATCGACGCCGAACTCGCGGCCCTCACGCGGCGGCTCGAAGTCGGGTTCGACGCGGCGCCCGTCGATGCGGCCAAGTTGGGGCAGGTGGTGGCCCAGGTCCGCACGCTGACGAGTTTGCGCCGGGAGGCGGTCGCCCGGCGGTAGTGCTAGTGCTCTGGGACAGCGGACGCTTAGCTCAGCGGTAGAGCGCTTCCTTTACACGGAAGATGTCACAGGTTCGATCCCTGTAGCGTCCAGTACGATGCCCGAAGTTTACCTTAGCACCGACATCGAGGCCGACGGCCCCATTCCGGGTCCGCACTCGATGCTCAGCTTCGCCTCGGCCGCGTTCGTGCCCGGCGGCACGCTCGTCGGCACATTCAGTGCGAACTTGCTCGAACTGCCTGGGGCGGCGGGCGACGCGAAAACGATGGCGTGGTGGGCCACGCAGCCGGCGGCGTACTCGGCGTGCCGACTCGGGGCGCGCGACCCGGCCGAGGTCATGCCGGAGTACCTGG
>CAXTPM010000336.1:0-6258 GCA_964245865.1 uncultured Fimbriiglobus sp.
CGGGTCGAACGACAAGAACATTACTCCCAACGATGTACGCGGCTTTAACTACACGACGATTCGCTACCGGATCAATCTGATGCGTAACAACTGGGACGGTAACACCGTCACCTCTGGCGTCGGCGGCAACGGGGAGGACCACAACGGCGGCAACCACCCGCTCAATAGTAACCACACCGGCGGCGTCAATGTCGCGTACGGGGACGGCTCGATCCGCTTCCTGCGCGACTCGACGAACCTGACAGAACTCGCCAAAATGGCGGGGCGGAACGACGGCCTCGTGATCAACGACCAGTAATTCCGGTGTCCAGTGATTTCCCTGGGCTGACCCGACTTTGTCCCCTCTCCCCATTCGAGATTATGAAACAGATTCTGTTCGGACTCTCCCTCCTCGTCGGCGCGGGTTGCGGCGGGGCCAAAGTTGTTCAGCCCGAGATGGCACCAGTCACTGGGACGATCAGCCTTAAGGGCAAGCCACTCAGTGATGCTACAGTGACGTTTTCCTCCGCCGGCTTTCCGCCCAACACAATGGAAGTCACGAACGGCAAGTTCAGCGGTCGGGCGATGATCGGCGTGAACAAGGTAGCTGTGTCAGCCAAGGTCAAGGGGGCTGCGGGTTCCCAAACGAGTGGTGCCCAAACCGCTAACGACCTGAAGCGGATGCAGCAGCAAAGTGGCGGGTCGGGCGGGGACGCGAGCATGGTCGAGACGATCCCCGCTGAGTGGACGCAGGCCGGTAATCACCTCGAAACCGTCACGGCCGGCGACGGGAACGTTTACACGTTCAACATCAAGTAGTCACCCCGTCGGCAAGCCCCGGCACGGATCGAACCCGTGCCGGGGCTTGCCGACTTTTCTGCCGTCCCGTCCGATCCATCCGCCTCCTTCGCCTGCGGCAGTGGTGAAATCTTTCTGAATCCCTTTGCCGCCGTGTGAAGAACTTGCGATGATGGACTTGCGAGTCGCCGCGACGCGGCGACTCGCGTTTCCATTCATTTTCCTCCCAGGACTCTCCCCATGCCCAAGTCCTCTCACCGTTCGCAGCGTACTGCGTTCACGCTCATCGAGTTACTGGTCGTGATCGCCATTATTGCGATCTTGATTGGGCTTCTGCTGCCGGCAGTGCAGAAAGTGCGCGAGGCTGCGGCCCGCGCGAAGTGCCAGAACAACTTGAAGCAGATCGGTCTCGCGATTCACGGCTACCACGATGTCAACGGCTACCTGGTGCCGGCTGGTGTCGTCGATGGTAAGCCGTTCGGCGGCGGTCCATTCGACAACAACGGCGATGGCAGTAGCTGGCTCGTGTTCCTACTGCCTAACATTGAACAGGGACCGCTCTACAGCCGTCTGACGTTCCAGGGCGACTCCGGCTGGGTGGACAATGGTCCTAAGGCCACTAGTTCGGGAGTTAACAACGTGAAGGCCGCTGCCGGAGCAATTATCTCGACCTACCGCTGTCCGTCAGACCCTCGTCAGCCCACGATTAGAAACGGCAGTAACGTCCAACCAATCGACAGTTACCCACTAACCAGATCAAGTTACGTCGCCATCTCTGGTGCGGTCAACGACATCGACGGAACCGGCGTGTTCAAGGAGAAGCGCATCTCGGCCGGCCCGCACGGGAACACCTCCTACGGCGGCGCGCTGGCCGTGGGCTTCAACCGCGTGACCCTGCCCGGAATTACCGACGGCACGAGTAACACGATGATGGTGTCCGAGGAGGCCGCTCAGTTGAGCTTTGTTGGGCCGACGAGTAACCCCGGCAACGGTGAGTTGGGCGGCGAATACGACATGACCGCGACCGCTAACGGGTTCATGCGCGGTAACAACGGCGCCGGACGGGACAATTCCGGCAACGCCAAGGCCATGGACAACGGCGGCGACCACCGGGGCCAGAACTTCACTACTATCCGCTATCGGATTAACCAGAAGACCGGTTGGGCGCGCAACGCCACCGGCAGCGGCGTAACCGGCGGCGGATACGACAGCGAGAAGGCGAACATCCCTCTCGTGTCCAACCACTCGGGTGGCGTGAATGCCCTCGTCGGCGACGGCTCGGTTCGGTTCCTCCGCGACTCCACCGATCTGTTGACTTTGGCCCGCTTCGCCACCCGCGACGACGGCCAAGTCCTCACGCTCGATTAAGTCGGATGAGTTAGTTCCGTCGAACCCACAGGGCCGGTGGTGACACCGGCCCCCCTCTTTCCCCAACTCTCCTTCCGGCCCACTATGAATCTCCCCCACCGATTGTTTACGCTTGCGATCATCCCCCTTGTCGCGGCCCTCAGCGGGTGTAGCGACTCCGTCAAGCCGCTTCCCGTCGCCAACGTCTCCGGCACAGTCACTTTCAACGGCAAGCCACTCGACAAAGGTACGGTTACGTTCTCGACCGACGGTCGGCCCCCTACGGTCATGGATGTCGTGGACGGCAAGTTCACTGGGACGGCGATGGTCGGGAGCAACAAGGTGTCAGTTTCAGCGATGAAAAAGTCGTCGAAGTCTGGCCCCGTTGATGCAAATTACAATTCCCAAATGAAGGCTTACGCCCAAAACCCGCCCGGCGGTAAGCGCAGCGACGGGGGCAGCGGCGGCAGTGGCGACTTCGGCGGCGAGGAAATGATCCCCGCCGAGTGGAGCAGCGCCAGCAAGCAGAGCCGCGTCGTCGAGGCGGGCGGGGCCAACAAGTTCGACTTCGACATCAAGGCCAAGTAGTCTGCCCTGCGCCCGAAATCATTCCGCCGCCCGTCCCCGCACTCATGGGGGCCGGGCGGTTTTTTGCCCCGCCCCACAGCGCCGGCCCCGTGCCGCCATCCGGCCCCGTAGACTAGGACGGGCGGCGCACGCGCGAACCGAGCGGGGAGGACGACGCGACCATGGACTACATCGACCCGCACATCCACATGATTTCCCGCACCACCGACGACTACCGCCGCATGGCCTACGCCGGCTGCCGGGCGGTGAGCGAACCCGCGTTCTGGGCCGGTTTCGACCGGGGGACCGCCGAGGGGTTCCGCGACTACTTCCGCCAGCTCACCGACTTCGAGCCGAAGCGGGCCGCGCAGTTCGGCATCCGGCACTACTCGTGGCTCTGCCTGAACGCCAAGGAGGCCGAGAACGTTGCGCTTGCGCGCGAGGTCATGGCGATCATCCCCGAGTTCCTGCGGCTCCCGCACATCCTCGGGATCGGCGAGATCGGGCTGAATAAAAACACCAAGAACGAGGCGACAGTGTTTCAGGAACACCTCGACCTGGCGATGTCTACCAATGAATTAGTATTGATCCACACGCCGCACCTCGAAGATAAACTCAAGGGGACGCGGATGATTCTGGACATGCTCGGCAACGACCCGCGCGTGGACCCAGGCCGGGTGTGCGTCGATCACGTCGAGGAGCACACCATCCGCCACGCCCTGGAGCGCGGCTTTTGGGTCGGCATGACGCTCTACCCCACCACCAAATGCACCCCGGCCCGCGCGGCCGACCTGATCGAGCGCTACGGGCCGGAACGCCTGCTCGCCAACAGCGCCGGCGACTGGGGGAACTCCGACCCGATGGCCGTGCCGGAACTCATCCAGGAACTCAAGCGCCGCGGCCACCCGGATGGGCTCATCCGCCGGGTGGTGTACGACAACCCCCTCGCGTTCTGGCGCCAATCGAACAACTGGCGCGGGGAACTCTGATGTGCGCGCAAGTCGGCACGTACTTGCTCGGCGCGTTCGGGCTGTTCGTCGTGATTACCGCCGCGGCATTCGCGTACCTGCCGTGGTGGCAAGCGCTTCCGACGAGTCTCGTATCGGGCTACGTCATCGCGCGGGTGCTGCGCTGGCTGGCGCTGCGCGCCGTGCGGCGCGTCGGCAGCCTGCTCGAAGCCGCGCTCCAACTCGGGCGCGGGGTGCTGCGCCACGCCCAAGTGGATGTCCACTCGGTGCGGCCGCTCGGGGCGCCGATGCTGGGGGCGTTCGGCGATTCTACTAACGCCGAGTCGGCCGGCCCCGCACCGGCCGCAGTCGTGCCCGGCTACCAGATCGAACTGACCGTGTTCCCGCCGGGCGCGTCCGCCCAGGCGCCGTGGGACGCGCGCACGCTGCGCCTCGGCCACGCCGACGCCGCAAACCCGGCCGAGTACGAGCCGACGCGGGTCGAGTTGGTCGAGAACGGCGAGTCGGCGGAGTTGGAGGGGCCGTTCACCGGCGCCCGGCGGCTGCGGCTGGCGGCGACGCTGCCGCCGGAGTGGCGCGCGTGCACGCTGCGCTCCGGCGGTAATGTTTTGTGTCCGATCCCGCTGCGCTGAAAGTGTACGGTTTCAAGGCGATGTACTACCTCTCAATCGAATCGACCTGCGACGAGACCGCCGCCGCGGTGTTCACGCAGGGGCGCGAAATCTTGTCCAGCGTGGTCGCAACGCAGACCGAGTTGCACGCGGCGTTCGGCGGGGTCGTGCCCGAGATCGCCAGCCGCGCGCACGTGCGCGCCGTCCTGCCGGTGATCAACGCGGCGCTAACGCAAGCCGGCCTCACACTGAGTGACATCGGCGCGGTCGCGGTCCACCACACGCCGGGGCTAGTCGGCTCGCTGGTGGTGGGGGTGAGCGCCGCGAAGGTGCTCGGCCTCGCCTTGGGCGTGCCGGTGCTCGCGGTCAACCACATCGCCAGCCACATTTATGCGTGCCAGATCGGCCGCGCCGAGCCGCTGTACCCCTGCCTTGGACTGGTGGTGAGCGGCGGGCACACCGCGCTGTTCGACTGCCCCGACGCGGTGACACTCACACTCTTGGGCGGCACGCGCGACGACGCGGCCGGCGAGGCGTTCGACAAGGTCGCGGCCATTTTGGGCCTGGGTCAGCCCGGTGGCCCGGCGGTCGAGCGCGAGGCACTTGCGGGCGACGCGGCGGCGCACCGCTTCCCCGTAGCGTTCGCGCACGACGCTCGACTGGAGTTCAGTTTCAGCGGCCTCAAGACGGCCGTGCTGTACGCCGCCGGGGGGCAGAACGCGACGAAGTTCAGCCCCCCGCCGCCGGGCAGGGCGCGGGCCGATTTGGCCGCGAGTTTCCAGGCCGCGGTGGTCGCGGCACTCGTGCTGAAGTGCAAGCAGGCGCTCGACCAGACGGGCCGCAGCCGGTTGGCGGTGGGCGGCGGCGTCGCGGCCAACAAACTCTTGCGCTCGGAACTGGCGGCGATGTGTGACAGGCGCGGCGCCGAACTGGTCGTGGCCGCGCCGCAGTTCTGCACCGACAACGCGGCGATGGCGGCGCTCGCCACCGAGCTATTTACGCGCGGCCAGTTCGCGCCGCCGGACTTCGACGCGCTGCCGAACTACCTTTAGAAGCCGGCCTAGGGCCGCGTGGCGTTGGGGCTGCGGGCGTGGTCGGGGGTCGAGACGCCGACCGCCTTGCCGCCGCTCGCCGCCGCGACCGCGTCGTGCTCGGCCATGATCTTGGCGAACAGCCGATTCTCATGCCGTTTGCGGCGCTTCTCGCGCTTCTTCTTGCGGACGCCTGCCGGGTTCCCCACCGCTCGCCCCTTCGCAACAAACTCGTCGGACACGCCCAGTTATTCGCACAGGATAGCAGCCGCCGGCGACTTTGGGCAGGGGGCTTTCGCGCTTTCGCGCGCAAGCCCCCCCGGCCGGGGCGTATCCCCGGTGTCAGGACGGGCGCGAACGCCGGGCACGGAAGCCCGGCCCCCGCCGTCCGGGCGCCGCACAGGAAGTGCATCATGGCCCGCCGCAACCCCGCCCACGCTACCACCTTCCGCTCGGCGGTCGAGCGCCTCGAAGGCCGCGACACGCCCGCGATTTCCACGGGGATCGAAGACCTCGCCAGCCTGCCCCACCTCAGCGGCATGGGCGACAGCTACCCCGTCGAGACGCCGCTCCCGGCGCGAGCCGCCCCGCCGGCCGACACAGCCACGCAAGCCCCCGTGATGCACGAGCCGCTGCGGGCGCAGGTCCGGCCCCGCCTCGCGGTCGCGGCGGCCGAGGCCAGCCAGTTGCGGGTAAGCGTTTACGACGGCCCGACCGGCAGCTTGACCGGCAGCTTGACCGGCAGCTTGACCCCGAGCGACCCCGCCTTTGCTGCGAGCGTGAATGTGACGACCGGCGACTTGACCGGCGACCACGTGGCCGACATCGTGCTCGGCCAGTCCTCCGGCGGCTCCGCCGTGGCGGTCTACGACGGCGTGACGCTGGCACCCCTGGCCCAGTTCGTCGCCTACTCCCCGAGTTTCAAGGGCGGCGTGAGCGTGGCGGTCGGCGACCTCG
>CAXTPM010000337.1:0-6233 GCA_964245865.1 uncultured Fimbriiglobus sp.
GGACCTCGCCGGTGAAGCGGGGCAAGTGGATTTACGAGAACGTGCTGGGCCTGCAGCCGCCGCCGGTGCCGCCCGACGTGCCGGAACTGCCGGCGGGCAAGCTCGAAGGGACGCTGCGCCAGCAGATGGAGCAGCACCGCTCGAACCCCAGTTGCGCCGGCTGCCACGCCAAGCTCGACCCCTTGGGCTTCGGGCTTGAGAACTTCGACGCGACCGGCCGGTTCCGCTCGCAGGACAACAAGATCAACATTGATGCCTCGGGCGTGCTGCCCGACGGCGAGACGTTCGACGGCCCCGCCGAGTTGCGCAAAATCCTGCTCGGCAAGGCCGACATGTTCCGCCGCTGCCTCGCCGAGAAGCTTTTGACCTACGGCACCGGGCGGGGCTTGGAGTATTACGACAAGTGCGTGCTGGACGAGATTAGCCTGAAGTCGAAGTCGGGCGGCGACAAGTTCTCGGTCCTGATTCAAGCGGTCGTCGAGTGCGACGCATTCCAGAAGCGCAAGGGGAAACGCAGTGAGTAACTTCGACGCCGCGGTCTCGCGCCGCACCGCCCTCCGGGGTCTCGGCACTCTGGTGGCCCTCCCCTGGCTGGAGTCCTTGGCCCGCGCCGCCGGGCCGGCCGCAACTAGCGCCGCCGACGTGGCCGGCGGGGCGCTCACTGCCGCCGGCAGCCCCCGGCGCGCGGCGTTCATCTACGTGCCTAACGGCGTGCACGTGCCGGACTGGACGCCCAAAACCGTGGGGGTGCTCGGAGAGTTGCCCGACACGCTGAAGTCGCTCGAACCCGTCAAGAAGTCGCTCAACGTTCTCTCGAATCTGACGCTCGACAAGGCCCGCGCCAACGGCGACGGGGCCGGCGACCACGCGCGGGCCATGTCCGCGTTCCTCACCGGTCGCCAGCCGCGCAAGACCCACGGCGCGGACATTCGCATCGGGGTGTCGGCCGACCAGTACATCGCCCGCGCAGTCGGCGAGACGACCCGCTACGAATCCTTGGAACTGGGCATCGAGCGCGGTGGCCAGGCCGGCAACTGCGACTCGGGGTACAGTTGCGCGTACTCGTCGAACTTGAGCTGGCGTTCCGAGTCAACTCCGAACGCCAAGGAGATCGACCCCAAGCTCGTGTTCGAGCGGCTGTTCGCGGGCACGGACAGTAAGGAACTCGCCGGGGCACGGGCCAAGCGCGACGCGCGGAACAAGAGTGTGCTCGACTTCGTGAACGAGGACGCCAAGCAACTCACCAAGGCGCTCGGACAGACCGACCAGCGCAAGTTGGACGAATACCTCACTGCGGTGCGGGAAGTTGAGTTGCGCGTGCAGAAGATCGCCAAGTCGAACGCCGACCGCAAGCCGGTGGCGACGAAGCTGCTGCGGGCGGTGGACGGCACGGTCGACCGCAAGCCGGTGGCCAAGCCGAACGTGGCCGTGCCGGCCGGGGTGCCGAAGCAGTTGCAGGAGCACATTCGGCTCATGTGCGACATGGCGGTGCTGGCGTTCCAGACCGACCTGACGCGCGTAATTACCCTGCCGTTCGCCAACGACGGCTCGAACACCGCTTACCCGATGATCGGTGTGGGTGATGGGCACCACGACCTGAGCCACCACGGCCGCGACGAGAAGAAGCAGGCGAAGCTCAAGAAGATCAACGCCTTCCACGTCGAGCAGTTGGCCTACTTCGTCACCAAGCTCGCGTCGGTCAAGGAAGCGAACGGCAAGTCGATCCTCGACAACTCGTGCGTGGTGTACGGCTCGGGGATCAGCGACGGCGACAAACACAACCACGACGAGTTGCCGATCCTCACCGTGGGTGGCTTCGGCGGCACGCTCGAAGGCGGGCGGCACCTGAAGTACGAGCGCGAGACGCCGCTGATGAACTTGTACCTGGCGCTGTTCCAGCGCGTCGGCGCCCCGGCGGCAGCGTTCGGCGACTCGACGGGCGTGCTGAAGATTTAACGTCTGCGGGGAGGTGGTCGATCTTCAAAGCCCAGGGGCGGCCGCCCCTGGGCTTTCTTTTTTGCGCGAGTGACTGACTCCCTAGTTCGCCCCGAACGTCCGCCGGTTCGCCACCCTCACCTCGCAGCTAGTCGCCCCAACGTTGCCCAGCCACTCGTCCCACGCGCCGTGGTCGGCGATGTCCACTCCTTCGGACTGCGCGGCCTTCTGGAGCGTCACCTGAAGGTCCGAGAGGAACTCGCCGTCCATCAACTCCGGCGTCTCGGTGAGGTGCTTGTGGAGGGTGCGGTAGACGAGTTTTTGTTCGGCGAGCGGGTAGTTCGTCATCGGCTTCTCGGCGTTCGGAATCGGGCGTGTGGCCGTATTGTAAGCGCCGGGGTGGCCGGGGCGGCGCTAGAATGCGGGTGAACCAACGGCAGGATTCCGGCCAAATCTAAGGGGCGACGGTGACTCAAGAACGCGCGACGACTCTGGCACAACTGAGGGCAAGCGGCTACCAGTCGCGCTCGATCAAGAGTGAACTGCGGGCGAACTTCCTGGCCGCACTCAAGGAAAAGCGGACGATGTTTCCGGGGATCGTCGGCTACGACGACACGGTCATCCCCGAACTCAACATCGCCGTCCTGGCCGGGCACGACATCCTGTTTCTGGGTGAGAAGGGGCAGGCCAAGAGCCGGCTGATGCGCAACCTGGTGAACTACCTGGACGAGTACGTGCCGTACCTCGATTTGCCGGGCTGCCCGGTCCACGAAGACCCGTTCCGCCCGATCACCAAGCAGGGCAAGGAGGCCGTGAACGGCGCGCCCGAGGACCAGGTCAAAATTGCGTGGTGGCACCGCAAGGAGCGCTACGCCGAACGCCTGGCGCCGGGTACCAAGTTCGCCGACATCATCGGCGAGATCGACCCGGCGAAGTTGGCCGGGGGGGCCAGCATGAGCACCGAGGACGCGCTGCACTTCGGGCTGATCCCGCGCATGCACCGCGGCATCTTCGCCATGAACGAGATTCCCGAACTGGACGAGTTGATTCAGGTGGGCTTGTTTAACATCCTCGAAGAGCGCGACGTGCAGATCCGCGGCTACCCGATCCAGTTCGACCTCGACGCGCTGATTCTGTTTTCAGCCAACCCGAGTACCTTTAACCGCTCGGGCAAAGTCATCCCGCAGCTCAAGGACCGCATCGGTAGCCTCATCCAGACGCACTACCCGCGCGAGCGGGCTACGGGGGTGCAGATTTTCGAGCAAGAGTCCGAGGCCGACCTGGGCGGCGAGTTCCCGATCCAGGTGCCGTACTTCATGAAGGAGATCGTCGAGCAGATTAGCATCTGCGCCCGGCAGTCGAAGTACGTCGATCAGGCCAGCGGGGTGAGCGCGCGCTTCTCGATTGCGAACTACCGCACGATGGTGGCGTCGGCGCGGCACCGGGCGGTGATCCAGGGCGAGAAGCCGGCCGTGCCCCGCATCTCGGACCTCGGGCACCTGCCGACCTCGGCGCTCGGCAAGCTCGAACTCGACCTGATGGGCACGCACCAGATGTCCGAGAAGCAGGTGCTCGAAGCGATTGCCGCGCAGGCCGTCGGCATTGTGTTCGAGGAGTACGTCGAGAAGAACGGACTCGCGGAGATCGCCGAGGTGTTCGGCAAGGGCGTCAAGATCGAGGTCGGCGACCAACTGCCGAGTTCGGAGTACGCCAAGCGGCTGAAGCGCGTGCCGAAAGCCTGGGAGAAGGCGTTCGAAGTGAACGTCGGCGACTCGGACGCGATGCGGGCGTCGTGCGTGGAGTTCGTCCTGGCGGGGCTGTACGCGACGGATCGGATCAGCCGCAGCACGCGCAACGGGCGCATCAGCTACGAGACGTGATGGGGGAGTTGTGATGACTCGCCGGGCGCGCCGCAGTCTCGCGCTAGTCGCCGCCGTCGCCAGTGTGGTGCTGGTGTCGGCGGTGTTCATGTACGCCGGCGGGCCATCCGGGAATCGGCGGGTGTCAAAGGCGAGGTGGGCGAAGGCGGCGTGGACGCCGCTCGCGCGCCGGCAGGTTGCCGACCTGTTTGGGGGGCCGGGTCTCGCGGTCGAGGCCTGCCCGCACCCGAGCAACCCCTTCTCGGCGCGGTTCGTGCTGCACGGCGCGGATGACTTCTGCTTCGAGCCGACGGGCGGCTTGGCGTCCCCATGGATCGAGTATCGCGTCTGGTCCGGCACCGAGTCGTATTACATCGTCGGCTTCGAGGGCGACGCCGCCCGCTACTGGTTCCAGTGCCCGATGCGCGACGAGCGCGCCGGCTGGCTCCAGCGCCAACTGGAGCGCTTCGACCGCTAGCCCGTCCAAGGGGGGTCCACAGTGTCCCGACGCAGAACTCGCCGCGCGGTGGTTACAGTCATCGCGCTAGCCGGGGTGGCAATCGCCATCGTCCTGTACCGGCCGGTGGCCGGGAGAAGCCTATTCGCCGCCGAGTTCGCCCGCGCGCAAACTCTGACTCTGCAGCAGGCGCAAGGTTTGTTCGGAGACCCCGGCGTTGCCGTCTCGTTCGAGCACGACGCACGCTGGCCGCAGTTCTCGCGGCCGCACCTCGACCTCCCGCCCGGATGCGAAGACCGGTGCCTGTTCGACACCGAGGAGTGCGAGAACCCCGCCCTGCACTTCCGGGCCTGGGCCGGCCGGGGGTGCTACTACGTTTTCTCGTACAAAAACTGCGTTCCGTAGGAGGCGACGTGATCGCCCCGCCGCCGGCCGGGCCGACGTGGCTGGAGCGCCAACTCCGGCACGTCCGCTAGTGGGGCGCGGGCAACGAGTCCCTCCGAGGTGTTGGGTGGATCACGATTGAGGTAGCTTGCGATGGACGTGACGTTTCACCACCAGGTGCGGGCCGACGGCGGGCGGCGGACGGGGCAAGATATCGACAATAGCCGGTCGGCGGGGCACTCAGCGACGCCGACGTGAGGCTGTGGCCGAATACTTCCTCGCCCGCTTCCCGCTCCTCAGCGGCGGGGCGGTACCGCAGGACTGGGACGAAACCCTGAGGCTCGCCAGGAGGGTCTCCAGGAAGGCGGATCCTCGCGGCACGATCGACTGACTCATCCGCGCCATTTTTGAGCCGACTCGTTCTCCAACTGAGGACCGACGATACCGACGTGCCGCCCGCCTAATCTTCACACCGAGCAGCCGACCGATGACCGTCGTCGCCTACGAAGACCGCCTGAACGCCGACCCGTGGCTCGCCATCCTGGAGGGCAGTATGCACTTCGACGAGACCAGCGCCGTGTTCCGCTCGATGCGGAAACTCACGACCCGGCTGGACCAACTCCAGTTGCCCTACGTCGTGGTCGGCGGCATGGCGCTGTTCCTGCACGGCTTCCGCCGCTTCACCGACGATGTCGATCTGCTCGTCACTAAGTCCACTCTCGCGGCCGTCCACAGCCACCTCGAAGGGCTGGGCTGGGTGCCCCCCTTCGCCGGGTCCAACAACCTGCGCGACGCGGAGACCGGGGTCAAAATCGAGTTCCTCGTCACCGGCGAGTACCCCGGCGACGGTAAGCCCAAGGCCGTGAGCTTCCCCGACCCCGCCAAGGTGGGCGTCGAGATCGGCGGGGTGAAGGTAATTTCCCTCGCCGCGTTAATCGAACTCAAACTCGCCTCGGGCACCGCACCGTGGCGGCTGAAGGACTTGGGCGACGTGCAGGAAGTCATCCGCGCGCTGAAGTTGCCGGCGGAGTTCGGCGACGAGGTCGATGAGTCGGTGCGCGGGCAGTACCGCGCACTTTGGGAGGCGGTCCACTCCGCGCCGCCGGGGCGGGAGTAGCCTACTTCCCGGCCAGCCGCTCCAGCGCCTCCTTGGCCAGAGCCGAGCCGCAAAGCCGAACCGCCCGCGCCCCGGAATTTACGGGCGGGCCGGCTCCGGCGGCGGGACGCCCGGCGGGGCGGGCGCGGCGGGCGCCGGCACCGGCGGGACCGGCTGGCTGGCGGGGTTCGCCGGGGCCGGCGGGGTCGCGGGCGCCGGGGCCGGCAGCGCGGGGGCCGGCGGGGCCGACGTAGCCGTCGGGGGCGCCTGGCCGGCCGCGCACGCGGCCGCGTCGAAGAGGGCCAGCGCGTCGCCGCCGCCCCCCAGCGCCTGGTAGGCGTTCACCACGGCCGTCAGTTGCTGCCGCTTCGTGTTAATGAGGACCGTCCGCGCCTCTAGGAAGTCCTGCTGGGCGGTCAATACCTCGATGTACTCGGCGCGGGCGCTCTGAAACAGCCGGTTGGCCGCCTCGACCGACGCCTGGAGGGCTTCGAGCTGCTGC
>CAXTPM010000338.1:0-1059 GCA_964245865.1 uncultured Fimbriiglobus sp.
CTTCGGCAAGCCGTGCGAATCCGGGGCCATTGCCGAGAAAGTAAGGAGAGTCGAAATCCCGGCGACGAACGCCGCCGGGTCCGAGCCACCCGGCGGCGTTCGTCGCCGGGGTTTCCCTCTTTTCGCCCCCTCCGAGTTCGCCATGCCCGACGCCCCCCTCGACCGGCTGCGGCACCTCGCCCAGCGCCTCGGCTCCTCGGAGTGGCAGGCCGACGACTTCGCGGTCGAGGCCGAGCACGTCGGCCTCGACCCCGCCCCGGCGCCGGAGTCGCCAGCTAGCCCCGCGCGGCGGCTCTTCCCGCAGTCCGTGGCCGACAGCGACGCCCCGCCGGTCGAGCAGATCGTGGAGGCGATCCTGTTCGCCGGGGGCGACCCGTTCGCTGCGCTGCCGGAGTCGCAGTTGGCCGCGTCGGGGCCGCAGGTCGTCCGTGGCCTGAGCGCCGAGCAGCTCGCCGAGATCGTCGCGGGACTCAACCGGCGCTACCGCGCGCAGCGGCGCCCGTACACGATCCTCGCCGAACCGGGTGGCTACGCGATGCGCCTGCGCCCGAGTTTCGCCGCGCCGCGCCCCGCGACTCCGGCGCGCCAGGCCCGCCTGACGCCGGCGGCGCTGGAAGTTCTGAGCCTGATCGCCTACAAACAACCGCTGGGCGCCGCCGAGATCGACGCCCTCCGCGGCCGCGAGAGCGCCACGCCCCTGCGGCAACTGGCGCGCCTGGGGCTAGTCGCCCTTTCCGCCGGCGAGGGCGGCGCGGCGTACCGCACCACGCCGCGCCTACTGGGCGCGCTGGGACTGAGTAGCTTGGACGAGCTGCCGCGACTCGGGGCGGCGCGGGTAGTGCCGCTCCTCTGACCCCCTCCCCCCTCCGAGGGGGAGGGCTGGGGTGGGGGGGGCTCGGCAACGTCGAGGGGCGTCGAAGCGGTTCGGGCTTCTTCAACTTTAGCTTGGCCCCCCCACCCCAGCCCTCCCCCTCGGAGGGGGGAGGGGGTCAGAGGAGCCTCGCCCCTTGCCCGCCCTGCTGTTCTCGCTGACGCTCTTCCTGAGCGCCGCACTCGTGA
>CAXTPM010000338.1:1108-6191 GCA_964245865.1 uncultured Fimbriiglobus sp.
CGCTCTTACTCGCCGGCTACTTCTACGCCGACCGGCTGGGCCGGCTGCCGCTGCGGCGCCAGTTCCTCGGCCACGCCCTGTTGCTGGTCGGCGGCGCGGCGTGGACCTACTGGGCGCAGCCGCTCGCGGACCCGGCGTGGGTGACGGACTCCGCGCTCGGCCCCGCGCCGGGCCTGGTGGCGTACCTGCTGGCCAGACTGGGCGGTCTGTTCTTCCCCCTGGCCGCGACGGCGCCGCTGCTCCAGCGCTGGTTCAGCCGCACCACCCACCGCCGCGCCGCCGACCCGTACTTCCTCTACGCCGCGAGCAACGCCGGGAGCCTCGTGGGACTAGTCGCCTACCCGCTGGCGGTGGAGCGCCTGCTGCCGCTCTCCGAGCAGGCGCGCCTCCTGTTCGCCGGCTTCCTCGCCACGGCGGCGGGCGTCGGGCTGGCGATGCTCTCGACCGCGCGGCGACTCGCTCCGGTGGTCGAATCAGCCGCAGAGTCCGGCGGGCGAGTGCCGCCGTGGCGCTGGCTCGCACTCTCGGCCCTGCCGGCGAGTCTCTTGGGCGGCGTGACGCTGCACCTCACCACCGATGTCGCGCCGGTCCCCTTATTGTGGGTACTGCCGCTGGGGCTGTACCTGGCGAGTTTCGTCGTGGTGTTCAGCCGGTGGAGCGGCCGCGCCGCGTTCGTGGCCAGTCGAATCCTACCGGCGGGGCTGGTGTTCGTGGCGATCACGCTGGCCGGCCGCGCCGCGCGGCCGATGGAGGCACTCGTGGCGCTGCACCTCGCGGCGTTCTTCGTCGCGTGCCTGGTCTGCCACGGCGAACTCGCCCGCAGCCGGCCCCCGGCCTCGGGGCTGACGCGCTTCTACCTGATTCTCGCCCTCGGCGGCGTACTGGGCGGCGGGCTGACGGCGTGGCTCGCTCCCGTGGTATTCGCCAGGGTCGGCCCGGCCGAGTACCCGCTGGCGCTGGTGCTCGTCGCCTTGGTGAGGCCGGGGCGCGAGACGGCCTGGCCGTCTGAGAGTTGGAAGTTCACGCGCGCCGATGCCGCGTGGGTCGCCGCGTTCGCCGCCCTGGTGGCGGTGCTCGTGCTAGCCGTCGGGCCGCGCTGGCCGGTCTCGACGCGCGACGAGGACTTGCCCGCCCTCGTCGGCCGCTCCGCACTCCTGTTCGGCCTCCCCGGCGCGCTCTGCTTCGCATTGGTGGCCCGGCCGCTGCGGTTCGCGCTCTGCCTGGGCGCGTACCTGGCCCTCGGCCGCTTCGACCCCGGCCCCCACGGCCGCACGCTGCACCTCGCGCGGAACTTCTACGGCACCGTCGAAGTCACGCAAAGCGTCGATGGCGAGTTCGTCCGCCTCGTGCACGGCACCACCCAGCACGGGCAGATGCGGCGCGACGAACCGGGACCGCCGACGCCCCTGGGGTACTACTACCCCACCGGCCCCGCGGGCAGACTGCTCGGCGCGGCCCCGCCCGGCAAGTCGGTCGGCGTGGTGGGCCTGGGCGTCGGGGCGCTCGCGGCGTATGCGAAGCCCGGCGACCGCCTGACGTTCTACGAGATCGACCCGGCCGTCACCGACATCGCCCGCAACCCCGAGTATTTCCGCTACCTGAGCGAGTGCGCCGCCCCCGTGGCCGTGGTGGCCGGCGACGCCCGGCGCGAGTTAGCCCGTAGCCCCGAGCGCTACGACTGGCTGATCCTGGACGCGTTCAGCAGCGACGCGGTGCCGGTGCATCTACTCACCGTCGAAGCCTTCACGCTGTACCGCGAGCGGCTGAACCCCGGCGGCGTGATCGTCTGCCACCTGTCGAACCGCTACCTCGACTTGGCCCCGGCGGTGCGGGCGAGTGCCACGGCCGCGAACCCCGCGTGGCACTGCTTCCTCGACCACGATTTGGCCAAGGACTCCGAGCGGCCGCTGGGCAAGTGGGACTCGACGTGGCTGGCCGTCGCCGAGAGCCGGGCGCAGCTGGGGCCGGGCGGCGGCTTGCAGTTCCAGGAGATGCGCGGGGCGGGCGTGGCAGCGTGGCGCGACGACTTCGCGGACTTGCTCTCGGCGTGGCGGCGGGGCGACGACTAGAATTGATGGATCGGAACTTTCCCCAGTTCGGCAAGGGTATGGGGGCACGAACATGGCGAATCGTTGGCAAGGACTCCTGCTGCTCGCGGGCTTCGGCCTAATGGCGACGCTGGGCGCGGTGTACGCGCAGTTGCCGGCGCCCGCTCAGAGACTCCCGGCCCCCACGCCGGCCGTGCCCGTCCCGCTGTCTGACCTCGAAGTCGGCGTCGCCCAGTGCGCGCTGAACTACCTCCTAAACGCGGTTTCCGACGAGGACTTCTCGGCGCGCATTCCTGACCACGAGGCCCGGCAGTCTCTCGACTACTTCGCGGACTTGCCGCGCGACAAGCCGCCCGTCGTGATCCCGACCCGCCACGCGCGCAACGGGCTGGCCGTCCTGGAGCGCTGCTGCGTCGTTCTCAAAGGCGACTTCGAGTTGAATGCTCTGATCGGGACCGATGCCGAGATCGCGGAGACGATTCGCAAGCTGCGCGCGCTTCTCGGCGCCTCGGAAGCCTAGCCGCCGCACTTCGCCTTGACGCATGGCCGGACCAACGTCTATTGGCCCGGCCATGCGCCCGCCCCGCCCCGCACTCGCCTGCGCCCTCCTCGCCGCCGCCGGCTGCTGGCCGCACGCGCTCGACTTGCGCCGGCCCGAGAAGCCGCCCGCCGCCGCGCCGGTTCCGAGTGCCGCCGGGTTCACGCTGCGCACGACGCTGATCGACCGCCCGGCCGGAGACGAGTACCTGGCGCGCGGGCTGTGGGACTCGGCGACGCAGCCGCTTCCGCACGAGTTGGCGGCGCGCTTGGCGCGCAACGGCGTGCGCGTCGGCGTGTTGTCGGGCGTCCTGCCGGGGGAGTTCGCCACACTGATCGCGGCCGAGGGGGTACTGCTCGACCCGATGGACCGCATGTGCACGCCTGGGGAATCGAGGCTCGTGCCGGTGTGCGGCCCCGTCGAGTCGGCGGCGTTCGACTACCGCGCGGATGTCGCCGGGGCGGGGCAACTCCTGCGGCTCGCCGAAGTCGAGGGCGGCTTGAGCGTGCGGCCGGGTCTCGAAGCGGGGCGCGTGAAGTTGGCGTGCGAGTTCCAGTTGCAGCACGGCGCGAAGCAGTCGTTCCTGAAGCCGACCGAGGACGGGAGCCAGTTCACCCAGCGCTCGCAGAAGTCGCTCGACCGCCTCGCCGAACTCGACTTCGCCGTCACACTGAACGAGGGCGATTACCTGTTGGTGGGCGCCACCGAATCGCCGGCGGGGACGCTCGGGGCGGTGCTGTTCGTGGACCCCGAGGCGGCGCGGCCGCGGCAGCGGGTGCTGTCGGTGCGGGCGTTCGCCACTGGGAAACTGGCCGGGGGCCGGGCCGGCCGGGGCGGCGGCTGACCCGACCCCCAGGGGTCGCCCGGCCCGGCGGTGGGCGGACCACCGAGCCGGGGCGATAGTTCCACTGTAACCGCTGGCCGCACCCCCGCCAGACCCTAGAACTAGGGTGCCCGCCGACGCACGTCCCCGAACCGGTGAGTCGATGACCCTGCGACTGCGCGACCTCCGGGCGGTGTACGAGTTGGCCAACGAGTGCCGCGACCTCGGCGACGACCCGGCGCTGTGGCGCGAGCACCTCTTCGAGCGCCTCGCCGGGCTGGTGGGGGCGGGCGTGGGGATGGGCGGCGAGATGGCCGGCTGCCGCGCGGGGAAGTTGCGGAGCCTCGGCACGGCCGACTGGGGGTGGCACAATGGTTTTGACCGCGCGGGCTGGCTGAAGTCGTGCGCCTTCCTGGAGGCAGACCCGCTCTCCTCGGCGAGCATGAACGCCTACGTCGCGCGCCTCCGCGCCGAGGAGGGCGTCTGCCTGTCGCGCACCGACTACCTGACCGACGACGACTGGTACCGCTCGCAGGACTTCACCGTCGTCCACGCCGCCGCCGGCACCGACATGATGCTCGTCTGCTTCCGCGCGGTCCCCGGCGCGGCCGACGACTTCAGCGGCCTGATCTTCTGCCGCGAGCGCGGGGCCAGGGACTTCACCACGCGCGACCGGGAACTGGTGGCCGAAGCGCACGCCCTGGTGGCGCCGCTGATCGGCGGGGCGCTGGCGCGCTTCGCCGACCCGTCGCCTTCGGAGTTGCCGCCGCGCGCCCGGCAAGTTCTGAAGTGCCTACTCGAAGAGGACGGCGACAAGCAAGTGGCGGCGCGGCTGGGCTTGAGCGTGCTGACTGTGAACCAGCACACCAAGCGGATTTACCGCCACTTCGGCGTGCAGTCCCGCGCGGAACTGCTGGCGCGCTGGGTGCGGCGCGGCTGGGGCGCCGGAGCGGCGTGGGCGGACGGGCTGGGGGCGCCTTGAGTCCCCGAGCGGGGGCGTCGGCCCTCCGTGTCTGGCGCTCGCGGGTGTCAGACACGGAGGGCCGACGCCCCCGCTCGGGGACTCGGAGCGGCCGACTTGCCGCCTCAAATCAACTGCTTAATCGGCTCCGCCCCCTCGACGCCTACCAACTTCTGGTCCAGCCCGCTGAAACTGTAAGTCAGCTTGTTGGGGTCGAGTCCCATCTGGTGGAGCACCGTGGCGTGCAGGTTCTTCACGTGGCAGCGGTCTTCGACCGCCGTGCCGCCGAGTTCGTCGGTGGCCCCGACGCTGGTGCCGCCCTTGATGCCGCCGCCGGCCAGCCACATCGTGAAGCCGTAGGAGTTGTGGTCGCGGCCGGTGCCTTTGGCGTACTCGGCGGTCGGCTGGCGCCCGAACTCGCCGCCCCACACCACGATAGTGCTGTCGAGCAATCCTCGCCGCTTGAGGTCGGCGAGCAATCCGGCGATCGGCTTGTCGGTGTTCAGGGCGTGCTTGCCGTGGTTGGCCACCATGTCGGTGTGGGCGTCCCAGTTGTCGTCGTTGTGCGAGCCACCGCTGTAAATCTGGATGAAGCGCACGCCGCGCTCCACCAGGCGCCGGGCCAGCAAACACTTGCGGCCGAAGTCGCCGGTGCGCTCCTTGCCCGGCCCCTCGACCCCGTAGAGTTCGAGCGTCTCCTTCGACTCGCGGCT
>CAXTPM010000339.1:0-1458 GCA_964245865.1 uncultured Fimbriiglobus sp.
CGGCAGCCGAGGCACGCGGCGAACGGGTCGCCGTAGCTTTCGCTCGTGAAAACGGCGTCCGGGGCGCGGCTGAGCAGCCGCACGCACGCCGCCGCCCAGGCGGCCGAGTCGTCGGCGGGGTAGCGGTCTGGAATCACGTGCACGCGCGCCGTCGGGTGAATCTCGCGCAGCCACGCCGCGCGCAGCTCGGCCGGCGGGTCTTCGCCGGGGCGCTCGCAGACGACCACGTCCACCGCGTCGCACTCCCGCGTGGCCGCGTCGATGAGCAGCTTGTGCCCCCGGTGCGGCGGGTAGAACTTGCCCACGACGAGGCCGCGCGTGGTCATGGAGTACGTTCCCCGAACGGTTGGGCGAGGTCGCGCCGCCACTCCAGGTACCCCGCCACGCACATCGCCAAGAACAGCGCGTAGAGCGCGGCGGTCAGGTGCATCCCCCTGGAGTAGAACAGTACCACCGACACCTGATCGACCACGGCCCACGCCAGCCAGTTCTCGACGTAGCGGCGGTTCAGGAGCCACTGCGCCATCAGACTCAGGCTGCTGACGAAGGCGTCGAACACGGGCGACGAGTCGTTGAAGTACCTCAGCACCTCGGCCAGCCCGAGCCACACGGCGGGGAAGAGCGCCGCCAGCAGCGTGAGTTCGCCGAGCGGCACGCGCGCCACCGGCTTCGGCCCGCCCGCCGGCGCGGGGCGCGCCCACGAGTACCAGCCGTGGAGGTTCAGGGCGACGAACGCCACCTGCAGGCCGGCTTCGGCGAACAACTTGTCCTGGGCGAAGAGCGCGAGGTAGGCCGCGCAACTGGCGATGCCGACGGGGAAGTTCCACACGCTCTTGCGGACCACGAGCAGCACGCACGCCGCGCCGGTGGCGGCGCCGAAGACCTCCAGCCAGGGCGAGTCGGTGTAGCCGAGGGCGCGGGCGCCGGCGGTGGCGAGCGCGGCGGCGGCGAACAGGGCGAGTTCGGCGGCGCGGCGCATGGGGGAGACTCGGAGCAGGTCGGAGCGGCACGCGGCATTCTAGTTGCCGCGCCGGCGCATCGCCTCGTGGACGCCCGCCCAGCCCTGGTCCTGTTCGCGGCGGCGCTCGGCGACCTCGCGCGCCTCGCGGTCGTCGCCCCGGCGGTACCGGTCGAACGCGAAGCCGCGCAGCCCCCAGACGCAGGCGCCCGCAGCGGCCAGTCCGGCGACCGAGCCGGCGAAGAGGGCCAGGGCGCCGGTCAGTCCGCCGCCCCGTTCGAGTTCGGCTTTGGCGAGGAAGCCCCCGCCGACCGCCCCGACGGCGGCGGCCCACGCACCGCCCCGCCGCGCCCATGTTGTGGCTCGACTCGGCGGGGGGACGAGCGGCCCGTCGGCGGCGCGCTCGGGGATCTTCGGCAGCCCGGTGACCGGCGATGCGGGGTCTTCGGGGGTGATGCTCACGGGAATTACTCTTGTCGGGGGCCAGTCGGGGAGGATTC
>CAXTPM010000339.1:1468-6186 GCA_964245865.1 uncultured Fimbriiglobus sp.
CGTGTCGGCTTGCGGCCTCATCGCACGCGCTCCCAGGTTGCGGCGGACAGCGAGTCGGCGGTATCGGTGAGGCGGAAGCGATCAGGGCCGTCCCAGGCGAGCGCGTAGGACGACATGGCTTCGGCGAGCACGCCGCTTCCGCCGAGCCGGGGCGGCAGCGGGTTGCGCAGCCAGTACGTTTCGAGCCGACCACCGGCGAGGCGCCACCGCTCGCCCCAGTGGGCGGCCCGGCCTGTCAGCGCGCTGCCCGACTCGGGGTCAAGGTGGCGGGCGCGGCGGGTGTGGTCGGCGAGGTACTCAAACTCGATCACCACCGGGCGCCCGCCGGCCACTGCCGTTCCCTCGACGCGCCAAAAGCCTACCAGTCGTCGCTCCTCGGCCGAGAGGCGGAACGCGGCGAGCCAGAGCCACGCGCCGAGCATCAGCAGCACGGCGCCGGCCAGCCCTGCCAAGAGTACGACCTGGCGCCGTCGCCGCCTGCGGTCGGTCAGTGCTTCGCTCACGGCCGCGCTCTCCCGCGAGTCGGTCCCAGTGCGATCAGTCTACGGCGCCGCCGTACCAGTGGCGGGCGCCTACAATGGCCTCCACCCCCCCGAGGCACCCCATCGTGGCCGCACCGACCGCCGAGCCGATCTTCCTCGACGACGACCTCGAACTTGCCGGGCGACTCCGCGCCGCCACGCGCCGACTCCTGAGTGAGTGCGGCAAGGTCATCGTCGGCCAGGAAGAAGTGCTCGAACAACTGCTGTTTGCGATCCTCGCGCGCGGCCACTGCCTCTTGGTCGGGGTGCCGGGGCTGGCCAAGACGCTGATGATCCGCACGCTCGCCGACGGCATGGACCTCAGCTTTAACCGCGTGCAGTTCACGCCCGACCTGATGCCGACGGACATCACCGGCACCGAGCTGTTGGACTCGGACAAATCGACCGGCGCGCGCAGTTTCCGCTTCGTGCAGGGGCCGATTTTCGCCAACATCGTGCTGGCCGACGAGATCAACCGCACGCCGCCCAAGACTCAGGCGGCGCTCTTGGAGGCGATGCAAGAAAAGCAAGTCACCGTCGCCGGCGTGCGGCACCGGCTACCGGACCCGTTCTTCGTGCTCGCCACGCAGAACCCCATCGAGCAAGAGGGGACGTACCCCTTGCCCGAAGCCCAGCAAGACCGCTTCATGTTCACCATCCGCGTCGATTACCCCGGCGAGGACGACGAGTTCCGCATCCTCGAAGCGACCACCGCCGGGCGCGGCGCTGCGCTCGAACGAGTCATCTCCGGCGACGAGGTGCGGCAGATGCAGGAACTCGTGCTGCGAGTCCCGGCGGCGGCGCACGTGATCCGCTACGCCGCGCGGCTCACGCGCCTCACCCGGCCGCAGCCGGGGCCGGACGGGACGATTACCGCGCCGGAGTTCGTGCGCAAGTTCGTCAGTTGGGGCGCCGGCCCACGCGCGGGCCAGAGTTTAATTCTGGCCGCGAAGGCCCGCGCCCTGCTGGCCGGGCGCACTTACGTGGCGACCGAGGACGTGCAGGCGGTCGCGCACCCGGTGCTGCGGCACCGCGTCATGCTGAACTACCACGGCGAGGCCGAGGGGCTGACGCCCGACGCGGTGGTGACGAAACTGCTGCCGCTGGTGCCGCGCGACGGGGCGGAGCGCTAATGCGCCTCGACCCCGAACTCCTCGGCCGCATCGACAAGCTCGAACTGCTCGCGCGCCAGGTGGTCGAGGGCTACCTCGCCGGCCGGCACAAAAGCCCGCGCCACGGCTTCGCGGTCGAGTTCAGCGAGCACCGCGAGTACGCCCCCGGCGACGACATCCGCCACGTCGATTGGCGCGTCTTCGCCCGCACCGACCGCTACACCATCAAGCAGTACGAGCAGGAGACGAACCTCGTCTCGTGGTTTCTGGTCGATGCCTCGGAGTCGATGCGCGTCGGCGTTCCGGGTATTGGCGTGGACCCGAACCGGCCGACCAAGGCCGACGCGGCGTCGGCCCTAGTCGGGGCGCTCGCGCACCTCATCACCCGCCAGGGCGACAGCGTCGGGCTGGTGCGCCTCGGCGACGGCCCGGAGGCGAGATTGCGGCCGTCGGGCCAGCCGCGCCAGCCGCGCGAGGTGCTGCGCGTGCTGGCCGGCCCGGCGAAAGTTGGCCCGTCGGACCCGGCGCGGGCCTTGCGCGAGGTCGGCCCGACGCTGGGGCGGCGCGGGGTGGTGTTCGTCGTCGGCGACTTCCTCGACGATGTCGATGAACTCGCGGCCGCATTGGGCGTCTACCGCAGCCACAAGCACGATATCGCCTTGATTCAGGTGCTCGACGGCGCGGAGATCGACTTCCCGTTCACCCAGCCGACGGTGTTCAAGGGACTCGAAGCGCTCGGCGAACTGCGCACCGACCCGCGCGCGATCCGGGAGAGTTACCTCGAAGGCTTCAACGCCCACCAGGCGAAGTTGCGCGAGACCTGCCGGGTGCTCGGCATCGACCACACGCTGGTGCGCACCGACGAGAACTTGGGCGCGGCGATGGTGCGCCTGCTGCGGAGCCGCGATGAGCGCTGACGCCCGGCTGGCGACCGCCGCGACGGTCCTGGCGCTGGCGTTCCCGCCGAGCGCCGGCGAGCCGCGCGGGGAATCGCTCACGGCGGGGCAGCGGGCGGTGCTGGCAAAGCTCGCGGCGACGGACGCCTTATGGCAGTCGCCGGAGTTCGCGGCGATGCTGGCGCGCTTCGGGCTGCCGGGGACGCAGGCGGGGCTGGCGGCGTGGGCGACCTTACCCTCCGGCTTGTAAGAGACCTCACCCCCCGGCCCCACTCCCAGGAGGAGAGGGGGTGAGCCTGATCCGCAGCGCCAAACAGTGGCAGGCGCCCGAAAAAAGACTCGCCCAGTAGGGTTCTCCCCCTCTCCTCCTGGGAGAGGGGGACGGGGGGTGAGGTCGCTCCGAGCGCGGGCCGATGCGCTCTACTTCGCCAAGAACCGCACGCACACCGGCGCCGGCGCCGCCACGGCTTCGCCCACCTGTTTGCCGCCGTCGAGCCGGAACACCGCGATCGAGTTCGACGCCTGGTTGGCGACCAGGCAGAACGCGCCGCTCGGGTCGAAGTTGAAGTTGCGCGGCGTCTTGATGCCGCCTTCGAGGTAGCCCGCCGGTGTGAGTTCTGCGCCGTCGAGCTTAAAGAGCGCGACGCTGTTGTGCCCGCGGTTGCTCACCGCCACGAGCTTGCCCGCGGGGTGCAGCCGGCACTCGGCGGTGCTGTTCCCCGGCGTCGGTTTGGGGAGCGTCGAAAGACTCTGCGTGACCTTCGAGGTTCCGCCGGCCAAGTCGAGTTCGACCCGATGCACGGTCGAGTCGAGCTCGCCGCAGACGAACGCGACCTTGCCGTCGGGGCTGAGGTCGAGGTGGCGCGGGCCGGTGCCGGGCGGGAACACCACCGGCGGCTTTTCGGTCAGCTTGCCGGTCGCGCGGTCGAGTTCACGCACCAGCACTCGGTCGAGGCCGAGGTCCGCCGTGAGCAGGAACTTGCCCGACGGGTCGAACGCGCAGCAGTGCGCGTGCGGGGCGCTCTGGCGGTCGGGGCTGGCGCCCTTGCCCTGGTGCTGGACGAAGTCGGTGCGCTCGAGGAGTTTGCCGTCAGGCGCGAGCCGGAACAGCGCCGTGCTGCCGCCGCCGTAGTTGGCGACGGCCGCGAACTCGCCGGCGGGGTCGAGCGCGATATGGCACGGACCCGAGCCGCCGCTTTCGAGTTGATTCAGGGAGGTAAGTCCACCCGTGGCCCGGTCGATGCGGAACGCCGCGACCGGCCCGCCCTTGTCGCCGCCTCCCGACTCGCCGACGGCGTAGAGGGTGTTCGTCTTCGGGTTGATCGCCAGGAATGACGGGCTGGCCATCTCGGCGACCAGCTTCGGCGGCGTAAGTTGGCCGGTGGCGGAGTCGAACTCGGCGAGCATGATCCCCCTGCCGCCCGACTCGCCGGTGTAGCCGCCAACGTAGACGAAACTCGACTGCGCGCCGGCGAGCGCGGGGGCGAGCATCAGGAGGGCCATGGCGGCGGGGAGGCGGGCGGGCATGGCGGCTCGGGGGCTGGCGGGCGAGAGAGGGGCGGTATTCTGAGCGGGGGGTGTGAACCCCCCGAGCCTGTCCAACACTTCCGGCGGGTGCCAAGTGGTTGACAGACTCGGGGGGTTCACACCCCCCGCTCAGAATACGAACCCCGAGTCGCCCCGCCCCTACCGCGACGGGAAGAACGCCGCGATGTTCACCGTCTGGGCGAACTCCATGGTGTACTCGTAGTCGAGTTGGAACGCCTTGTCGCCGTTCTGCTTCGGCGTCACCTTGGTGTCGAACCGCAACAGGTTCCGGGGCCGCTCGTCGCGCACGTAGAGCGCGTCTTTGCTCAACTCCGGCTCGCCCTTCACGAGCTTGACGGCGATCGCGTTCGACGCCTCGGCGTGCGGCACGCGCTCCCACACCTGGATATCGACCGGGGCGGGCTTGTAGCTGTTGATCAGGATGCGGTACTTGAAGTCCACCACCTGGTTGCCGCCCTGGGTGGTGCGGGTGCGCTCGACCAGCTTGCGCGTGGCCTGCAACTGCGGATCGACGCCGAACCCCACCGTGAACGGCTTGCCGGCCGCGACCAGCGGCAGCTTGGCCCCGGTCGCCGCGCCGACTGCCACGAAGGGGACGAAGGTCGGCCACACCGGCACCCTCGACCCCCTGGCGACCGGGG
>CAXTPM010000340.1:0-6178 GCA_964245865.1 uncultured Fimbriiglobus sp.
AGCGCCGCGACGGCGATCACCACTGCCCGCCCCACTTGCCGCGACCGCGCCCCGCACGCCGCGCCGAACAGGGCGAAGAACGCCACCGCCCCCGGCAGCGCGAGCAGCCAGCCGAGTAGCGTGAGCAGCGACAGGTGGCCCGCGAGTGTGAGGCTGGCCAGCACCGCAACGATCGGGCCGCACACAATGGCCAGACTGATGCCGATGCCCGCGAGCTTCTGCCCGAGGATGTCGCGCGGCGACATCCCACTCAGGATCAGCGTCTCGTAGGTGTCGGACGCCCGCTCGCGCGGTAGCGTCGCCGCCCCCAGCAGAAGCGCTGTCAGCGCCAGCACCCCGAACACCGCTGGCGCGACCAAGGGGACGAACTCGCGCAGGCCCACCACCGCCATCCCCTCGACGCGGAACTGCCGCGCGACGAACGGCGGGTCGAAGTACGCCAGGAGCGCGTCGAACCCGTAGGCGGCTAGCCCGACGCCGAGCGCCCACGCGAACAGCTTGCGCCAGCGCCGCCCCAGGTTGTGCGGCGAGGCGGGGAAACGGCCGAGCGAGTGCGCCGCCCACCACAACATCGGCCGGTCGAACACGGACACGCGCGGGGCGAGTTTCTTGCGAGCGGCCTTGCGGATTGAAACCGCGTTCCTCCGCCGCCACCGGGGCGCCGAGCGCTTCGCCTTCGCCGGCGGCTTCGGCGCGACGGCGGGCGTGCCCCACTCCCGCCGGCGTAACTGCTCGCACCCAACGACGAAGGCGTACAGCCCGGCGCCGACGCAGCCGGCGCAGTAGTGCCGCGCGGCGCCGGCCAGCGCGTCGGGTACCGGCGTGCCGAGCTTCCGCATGCGCCATTCGGCGCAGAGAGTTTGGGCCAGCGGGTTCGGCATCCCGAGGAACTCGACGACCGGCACCAGCACGGCGAACTCGTCCGGCACCGACCCGCCGGTGACGAAGCCCCAGACGTTCTGTACTCCGCCGGCGAGCATCCACGGCACGCTCGTCACGAAGAGGACGACGAACACTACGGCCCCCGTCAGCGCCACCGCGCCCAGCGGGTCTTTGGCCCGGTACGATGTCGCCACACCGATCATCGCCAGCAGGAACGCCGTCGCCAGCGCGGGGACCGCTAGCCACGCCACGAGGCCGAGTTCGACGCTGTGAAACAAGCTCAGCACCAGCCAGAGGGGCAGCGTCAGCAGCAGCGGCTCCACCGCCAGTGCCATCCGCGTCGCAGCCCGGCTTGCCAAGAGTTCGCGCGCGGTCAACTCGGTGGCGAGCAGCAGTTCCAGCCGCTTGTTGGCCCGCTCCGACGCGAAGCCCATCGGCACGGTCAGCCCCGCCACGGCCAGCAGCGCCAGCCCGAGGCCGGTGGCGACCTGGCGAGTGAGTTCGGCGAGCTGGTACTGCACCACGCGCCCCGGCGTGCCGAGGTGCTGCCCCCACGCACTCCGCCGGAACTCGGCCGGCTCCATGTTGGCGGTGTAGGCGATGGTGTCGAGGTGGCTCCAGACCACTAGACCAAGGCCGAGTGCCAGCAAGAAGCGCGCGAGGTGCCGGTACGGCACGGGGCGGCGCAGTTCCCAGGCGAAGTGCGGCCCCAGCAGCCGGAAGCCCTCGCCCGGCACGGTCCACGCCCGATATAGGCACACGAGGCCGGCGGCGACGGCGAAGAAGCCCCAGCCGCCGGCGTAGAGGCCGAGGGTGACGGCGATCACGCCCGTGCGGCTGAGGCGCCGCCGGTGGTCGCCGCGGTCAAGGGGCGCGGCCGGGGCGGAAGTGCTCACGAATCGCCTCCGCGCCGACGAGGGGGGCTTGGCACGCGAACTCCTGGCAGACGTAAGCAGTTACCTCGCCCCCGACCGCCGGCCGGCCGCGCAGCAGCTCGCAGCCCGGCTCGCCCCCGGCGCGGCCGACGGCGACGACGCGGCGCGGGTGGTACTGCCCGCGCACCGCCGCTAACGCGACCTCGTTGGCGGCGGCGTCCGTTCCGAGAACGATGGCCACCTCCTCGCGCGGCCCGAGTTCCCAGTCGAGCGCCCCGAGCAGTGTGGCCGCGGCCATCGGGTTGTCGCTCAGTTGACCGGCGCCGGCTCTCAAGGTCGCGCGGCTGGCGTCCCGCCAACGGTTGGCTCCACTCAAGGCGGCGAGGCGCTCCAGGGTCACGGTCAGCACCGCGCTTGCCGACGGAGTGGCGTTGTCGTGCTGGTCGCGCGACCGGGCGATGAGGGTCTCGCCGTCGTCGGGGGTGTAGTAGAACCCGCCGCCCGGCGCGGCGAAGTGCCTCAGTGCGGCGTCGGCGAGTTCCCCCGCGGCGGTCAGGTACTGGCCCTCGCCGGTCGCCTCGTACAGCGTCACCAGACCGTGCGCCAGGTAGGCGTAATCGTCGAGGAACCCCGGCAATTTGGCCGGACTGTCGTCGCCGCAGGTGCGCAGCAATCTCCCCTCGGGGGTGCGCAGCGCCGCGAGCACAAAATCAGCGGCGCGCTTGGCCGCTTCAATGAAGCGCGGGATGTCGAGGGCCGCGCCGCTGAACGCGAGGGCGTGGACGGCCAGGCCGTTCCAGGCGGTCAGCATCTTCTCGTCCCGCCCCGGCCAGACGCGATTCGCGCGCTCGGCGTAGAGCTTCGCTCTGACCTCGGCCAACCGTTCGCGGAACTCCCCGACACCCAGACCAAACCGCTTCGCGTCGTCGGCGTCACTGCGGTGGCGGAACAGGATGTTGGCGTGCTCGAAGTTGCCGCGCTCGGTCACACCGTAGGTCCGCACCGCGATGTCAGCCAACTGTTGGTCGGGCAGGAGTGATTCGATCTCGGCAAGGCTCCAGACGAAGAACTTCCCCTCCACCCCTTCGGAGTCCGCGTCCTGCGTCGAGTAGAACCCGCCGGTGGGGGACTGCATCTCGCGCAGCAGGTAATCCAGCGTCTCGGCGGCGATTTGCTTGTAGAACGGGTCGCCGGTGAGTTGGAACGCCTCGGCGTACACGGGCGGCAGCAGGGCGTTGTCGTAGAGCATCTTCTCGAAGTGCGGCACCAGCCACTTTTCATCGACCGAGTAGCGGTGGAAGCCGCCGCCGAGTTGGTCGTACATCCCGCCGCGGGCCATCATCGTCAGGGTGTGCGTGACCATTTCGACGGCTTCAGTGCTCGGCTTGCGGTGGTGCAGCCGCAGCAGCAAGTTCAGGTCGGCGGCGTGCGGGAACTTGGGCGCGTGGCCGAAGCCGCCGAAGGTGGCGTCGTAGCCGCGCTTCAGCCCCGGCAGCACGCCGGCGAACACCTCGGGGCCGGGGATGCTCGCGCCGGCGCCGCCCGACTCGTCGGACTCGGCGAGGAATCCGGCGACGCTGCCCGCCACGCGCTCCAGCTCGGCGCGCTGCGCCTGCCAGGCGTTGGACAGCGCGGTTAGCAGGCGCGGGAAGCTGGGCCGACTCGGGGCGTAGCGCTCGTCGGGCGGGAAGTAGGTGCCGGCGTAGAACGGCTCGCCGCCGGGGGTGAGGAACACGCTCAGCGGCCAGCCGCCGCCCTCGCCGCGGTTGAGCACGTGGTGCGCGGTCATGTAGATCTGGTCGAGGTCGGGCCGCTCCTCGCGGTCCACCTTGATGTTGACGAACTGCTCGTTCATCTGCCGGGCGATGGCTTCGGACTCGAAGCACTCGTGCTCCATGACGTGGCACCAGTGGCACGCCGAGTAGCCGACCGAGAGGAAGATGGGGCGGTCGAGTTGTTTGGCCAGTGCGAGGGCTTCGGCGCCCCAGGGGAACCACTCGACGGGGTTGTTGGCGTGCTGCTTGAGGTACAGGCTCGACTCGGACGCGAGGCGGTTCATGGTGCGGCTCCCGACAAAAAGGCCCGGCGAACGTTCGTTCGCCGGGCCGTACTCATCGACATCGGTGGGGGCGGAAGCGGCTACTTCCACTCCAGATGATAGGGCAGCAGCATCTTCATCGGCTGGCCCTGCGTCGCAAACAGGGGTGAGAGCATCTCGACCGCCTTCCGCCCGCCAGGGATGGCTTGCAGTGCCTCCAGCGAGCCGAACGGCAGGTCGAGGCCATTGCCGTCGGAGAGCTTGTCGAAGAATGACGCGGGCTTGGGCAGGTTCAGCCGCTCGGCCGGCTTGTCGGCGGGGAGACCGCCGAGCTTCTGGGCGTACTTCACCGCGTCGTCGAGCGTGCCGAGTTCATCGACTAGGCCGTTGGCGAGCGCCTGCCGGCCGGTCCAGACGCGGCCCCCGGCGAGCTTCTTGAGTTCCTCGCGCGTCATCGCCTTCCCGGCCGTCTTGCGGCCTTCGAGGGATCGGTCGAGGAACTGCTCGTAGATCGCCATCACGCCCTCGCCCAGCACCTGCCGCTCGCTGTCACTCCAGGCGAAGGTCGTGGAGTTCACGCCGCTGTTCTTGCCGCGCGAGATGACCTCGGTGCGGACGCCGGCCCACTCTTCGAGTCCGCCGGTGACGAACTTCAGGCCGAACACGCCGATGCTCCCCGTAACCGTGCCCGGCTCGGCGAAGATGCGCTTGCCCGCAGCCGCGATGTAGTAGCCGCCCGAAGCGGCCACGTCGCCCATGCTCACCACCACGGGTTTTTTGGCGATCTTGAGCGCGCGGTACATGACATCGCTCGCCAGTGCCGAGCCGCCGGGGCTGTCCACCCGCAGCACGATGGCCTTCACGGTGTCGTCCTTCTCGGCGGCGCGGACGGCCTCCACAATCGTCTCCGAGCCGACGCCGCTGCCGCCGCCGAACAGGCTGCCGCCGCCCTTGCCCGAGGAGATCGCGCCGACGGCGTAGATGACCGCCACTTTGGGGGCTTTCGACTCCGCGACTTTCTTGGGGCCGCTGAGGGCTTCGAGCAGCTTGAACGGGTTCGAGAAGTCCGGCGCGTCGGCCTTCGCGCGGCCGTAGTTCTCGACCACGCGCACTTTGCCCGCGCCCAGCAGCGTCTTGTAAATGCCGTCCAACTCGTCCTCGTAGGCGTTGCGCGAGACCAGCCCGAGCTTGAGCGCGCGCGTGGCCGTGAACGGCCCCTGGTCGATGACGGCTTTGGCCGCGTCGTCTGTCCACTTCTGGCTCGGCCGGCCCTTCACCATCGCGGCGACGACCTCGTTGTCGTAGTTGTCGCCCACCAGCGATTCGAGCTGCTCGCGGTTGGCCGCACTCATCTTGTCGGCCAGGTACGGCTCGACGGCGCTCTTGTAGTCGCCGACCTTCAGAACGTCGGCCTTGAGTTTCAGGGTTTCGAGCGCGGTCTTGTAGAACGAGACCTCGGCGCGCAGGCCCGCGACGTTCAGGCTCCCGGACTCGGGCAGGATGACTTCGTCGCACGCCAGGGCTACGAGGTAGCCCTTGGTGTCGAGTTCCTCGGCGAACGCGACGATCTTTTTGCCCGCGGCGCGGAAGTTGGCGAGCGCGACTTGCAGCTCGTGAATCTTGCCGAAGCCCACTGTCAGGGTGCCGATGTCGAGCGCGAGCAGTTGCACGCGGTCGTCCTTGGCCGCCTTGCTGATGCGGTCGAGCTTCACGGCCAGCGTCTCGGCGGAGGCGCCGAACAGCGACTCGCCGGCCGGGGCTTCGCCGAGGCTCCCCGAGAGCTTGATCTTGGCGACGCGCGGCACGGCCTTGTCGGCGTCGGCGTCTTTGTCCTTGTCGGCCGGCTTGGCCTTGTCGGACTTCTCGGCCTTCTTGGGGAGGACGGGTTCCTGCTTGGGCTTGTCGTCGTCGGCGAGGCACAAGCCCGCGTGGCCCAGTGCCAGCGCGGCGACGACCAGGGCGGGGCGGGCCAGGGAGTAGAGCCGGGGTTTCATGCGCGGTTCCGGTGGAAACGTGGGAGCGGGGACGGTGTCATGATAGGGAGGGGCGGGGCCGCGCTCCTATCCCCTCCCCCCTCCGAGGGGGAGGGAACAGAGCTAGACGGCTGTTCGCCCGCCACCCCGCCGCATTGCGCCCCGCCCGCGCGCCGGGGCCGGGGTTGACGCGCCGGCGCGGATTTGCGGTAATCACCCCGAATCCGTCCGAGTAAGTCCGAAGGGCCACGCCATGCGACCCGCCGCCCTGCTGTTGGCCCTCTGCCTAATTGCGTCGGCGGCGCGCGCCCAGCCCGAGCCGCCGCCGGAGCCGCCGATTTCGGGCGAGGGGGTCGAGCAGGCGCAGTTCGCCGAGCCGGCCCCCGCGCCGCCGGGGATGCTGGGCGCGC
>CAXTPM010000341.1:0-6171 GCA_964245865.1 uncultured Fimbriiglobus sp.
GGCTGCGGGTGACGCCGTTCGAGGCGCACGCGAAGCCGGGCGACGCGGTGCTCCTCACGGCGATCCCGATCGACGCCAACGGGCGCGACCTGAAGCCGGCCGGCGACGCCAAGGCCGAGTGGAGTATCGTGACGCCGCCGGCGCCGAAGGTGGCCGCGCCCAAGGACGGTGGCCCGCCGGTCGCCACTGGGCCGGCCAAAGACAAGGACGCCGCGCCGCCGGCGCCGAAGGCTGCAGCCCCTGCCCCGCCGCCGCTGAAGGCCGAGTTGAAGCCCGAGGGCTTCACCGCGACGGTCACGCTCGACAAGACCCCCGGCCAAGCCGGGTACGTCGGCGTGAAGGTCGGCGAGTTAACCGCCCGCGCCCGCATCCGCGCGGTGCCGCAACTGCCGTACGCGAACGACTTCGAGAAGATTCCGGCGGGCGCCGCCCCAGGCGGGTGGGTCAACGCCCAGGGCAAGTTCGTGGTGAAACAACTGCCCGACGGCAGCAAGGTGCTGTCGAAAGTCAACACCGACGGCCGGCCCCCGATCGCGCGAGCGAACGGTTATATTACCGCGCCCTCGGCCACGGGGTACATGGTCGAGTGCGACCTGTACGCCACGGAAGTATTGAACAAACTGCCCGACATGGGCACGGTGGTCGATCGGTACACACTTGTGCTCGACGGCAAGACCGACCCCGACACCAAGAAACGCGCCGTACGCATCGCCAGTTGGGACGCCCGGCCGCGCGTGGACAAGCGCGTGCCGTTCCAGTGGATGCCGGACACCTGGTACCGCACCAAACTCGTGGTGACGTTCACCGACAAGACCGCGCTGGTGAAGGCAAAAGTCTGGCCGAAGGCCGAAGCCGAGCCGGCCGAGTGGACCGTCGAGTACGAGGACGCCAGCCCCAACCGCGAGGGGGCCGCGGCGGTGTACGGGTATGTTTCTAACAGCACTACGGACAACGGCGTCACCACGCCGGGGTCGGAGATTTACTACGACAACCTGCGCGTCGTCCCGAACGGCAAGTAGTTACCACACTTACAATACTGGAGTCGAATCGTGTCGAAATTACTGGCCGCGCTGTTGTGCGGCGCCCTCGCGGCGGCGGGGTTAGTTGCCGCCGGGCCGCGCCCGGTCCCCGTCGCCGAAGCGAAGCAGGACGCGACGACCGCGCCCGCACTAAACATGTTCGGCGGCGACCTGACGCGCAACATGGTCAACCGCACTAGCAAAAACATCCCCGCCGAGCCGAAGCCCGACGGACCGGAGATGCTGTTCAAGGCCGACCTCGGCAGCCGCGCCTACGGCGGGCCGGTCGTGAGCGGCGGCAAAGTCCTCTGCGGCACCAACAACGAGCGCCCGCGCAACCCGCGCGACTCCATGAAGAACGCCGACGGCGAGGCCGAGCCGATCGACCGCGGCGTACTGATGTGCTTCGACTCAAAGACCGGCGCGTTTCAGTGGCAATCCGTTCACAACAAGCTCGAGAGCGGCCAGGTCAACGACTGGCCGCGCGAGGGGGTGTGCAGCACGCCCACCATCGAGGGCAACCGCGCGTACTACGTGAGTAATCGGTGCACGCTGGTGTGCGTGGACCTGAACGGCATGGCCGACGGCAACCAGGGCTTCCAGGGCGAAGTCTACAAAACTCCCACCGACGCGGACGTGATCTGGGAGTTCGACATGATGAAACAAGCGGGCGTGTTCCCGCACAACATGTCGGCCGGGTGCCCCCTGATCGTCGGCGACATCATCTACACCGTCACCGGCAACGGCGTTGATGAGGGGCACATCAATATCCCCGCGCCCGACGCGCCGAGCTTTATTGCCCTCGACAAAAACAGCGGCAAGCTGATCTGGCGCAGCAGTCTGCCCGGCAAAAACATTATGCACGGGCAGTGGTCGAACCCGGTGTACGCCGACATCAGCGGCGTGCGGCAGGTGATCTTCCCCGGCGGCGACGGGACGATCTACTCGTTCCGCCCCGAGACGGGCGACCTCATCTGGAAGTTCGAGGGCAACCCCAAGGGTACCAAGTACGAACTCGGCGGCACCGGCACCAAGTCGGACTTTATTGGTACGCCGGTGTTGTACCAGAACAAAATCTACATCGGCACCGGCCAAGACCCCGAGCACTTCTCGGGCATCGCGCACTTCTGGTGCATCGACCCCAGTAAGGCTCGCGCCGACAACCAGGACTTGACGCCCAAGAACAACAACTTCGACCCGGCCGCGCCCGAGAACAAGGACTCGGGCCTGGTGTGGCACTACGGCGGCGCGGACACGCGCAAGTTCGTGCCGCGCGACTTCCGCTTCGGCCGCACGATGTCTACGGCCTGCATCGTCGATGACGTGATCTACATTTCCGAACTGCAGGGTTTCGTGCACTGCCTCGACGCGAAGACCGGCAAGAAGTTCTGGCAGTACGACGTGAAGGGTTCGGTGTGGGGGTCGTGCTACTTCGTCGATAACAAAGTCTACGTCGCCACCGAGTCGGGCGACCTGTATGTATTCAAGCATAACCCGAAGCCCGAGGTGGTCGATGAACTCGACAACCCCGAGGCGAAGACGGGCAAAGAGTTCACCGCACTCCTGAAGGCCAAGCGCGCGAAGGTCGAGAAGAACGTGCTGCTGCACAAGGTCGAGTTCGACGGCGCGATCCGCAGCACGCCGACGGCACACGACGACATCTTGTACGTGATGACCGAGCGCACGCTGTACGCGTTTAAGTCGAAGTAACTCGCCCCACCGACCGCGGCGGGGCCGGTTGCCCAGCCGGCCCCGCCGCGGTTTTCTCACGGTCCACGGACCACAAACCACAAACCACGAGTTAATTATGGCGGTCGATACCCCCGGCAAGCCGGCCCGCGTCTCCGGCAATTCGCTCGACGAGAAAATCGCGCAGGCGCGCAAGCAGCTCGACTACCACTTCGTCGAGACGGTGCGCTGGCACTTCAGCCCCGAAACCGGGACGCCGTTCTGGCTGGAGAAGGCGAAGTCGTTCGACTTCGACCCGCTCACCGATGTCCACTCCTTCGACGACATCCGCAAGTTCCCGATCTTCGAGGACGACTGGCTGCGCGGCGGGCCGGTGCGCAAGTGGGTGCCGAAGGCCTACGCCGACCGGCCGGTGTACGTCTTCGAGACCGGCGGCACAACAGGATTGCCGAAGTCGCGCGTCGTCATCGACGACTTCAAAATCGACTACGAGATGATGTCCGACACGCTGCCCGACCAATACTTCCCGCGCGGGGCCAACTGGCTGATGCTCGGGCCGAGCGGGCCGCGCCGCCTGCGGCTGGCGATCGAGCACCTCGCGCAGTATCGCGGTGGCATCTGCTTCGCCATCGACCTCGACCCGCGCTACGTCGTGCGCTGCCTCAAAGAACGGAAGATCGCCGAGGCGCAAGCCTACAAGGACCACTGCATCGACCAGTCGCTCACCGTACTCGCCGGCGGGCACGACATTCAGTGCATGTTCACCACGCCGAAGCTACTCGCCGCGCTGGACGAGGCGCTGCGGGCGGGCAAGCTGGAGGACAAGTACCGCAGCCTCGGCAAGCCGATCCCCAAAGGGGGCTTGCGCTCGATCAAGGCGGCGGGCATCAAGGGCATCTTCTCGGGCGGGACCGAGTTCACGCCGCAGTTCACGCGCGAGGCCTACGAGGAGATGCTCGACAACGGCGACGTGTACATGACGCCGACGTATGGCAATACGCTGATGGGCCTGGCGTGCAGCAAGCCCATCGGCCCGCACGACGGCTTCAAGATTTCGTACTACGCCCCGCAGCCCCGCGCGGTGATCGAGGTCGTGAACCCCAAAGACTTCAGCGAAATCGTCGATTACGGAGCCACTGGTCGTGTGCTGCTCACGACGCTCACCAAGGAGTTCTTCGTCCCCCGCTTCCCGGAGCGCGACGAGGGCGAGCGCGAGCGGCCGTTCGACGCCTTCCCGTGGGACGGCGTGAGCGGCGTGCGGCCGTTCGCCGAACTCGCGGCCGGCACGGTCGTCGGGGTGTACTAGCCGCCGGCGCCGTTTCCGGGGATGGAGCCGTACCAGCAGATGCCGAGCCACTGGGGAAGCGTAGACACGGCCACTGAAGCGCAACTGAACTGCGCCTTGCTACTAGGCTTCGTGGCGGAGCACGACCAGTGGGCTTAGCTTGCTACGCAAGCCGATGAGCAGAATCTACTCGGCTGGCCGAACACCTTCGTAGTTCCACGTCACGACCTGTCCCCGGACAACCGGGGCAGAGTCGAAGTAAAATCAGCAATGACGACCGCTCTGATCGAATGAATCACGACGCCGAAGAAATAGAGGATGGACTATTCCGTCGCGGTCTGTCCAGCGGACACGCTGGGTCGGGCATCCGCGTTCGCAATTGGCACGCGTAGGTTAACTCCGCACGTTTTAGTCCACCTCCATGTAGGCATGGGGGCGATAACGTTCGATTTGCAGGTCGTTGCTTAGACTATGTTTACGGCGACGTAGAAGCGGTCATGCAAGCCCGTTGGTAGGATGCATGGCTGGTGAACAAATCTTATCTGGCGTGAGACGCGATGTCGTGTGCGAAACCGAAAGTATAACTACTAATATGATCCGGTCGCCGAATCCGGCGACCGGTCGTTTGACGGCAGCGACTCAGAGGGGTGGTGGGGGTGCGTCGTTAACTTTGTTTGCTTTATTGTCTCCGGCGCCCGCTGGCTTAGGCGGCGTCTTGCCGGGCTCAATCGGCTTGAGGTTTTTGTTGGGGTCGCTCTCGCCGCACCCGAAGACAGTGACGAATGTAAGGCCGAGCAGAACGTGTACAAATCGCTTCAAAGCCGTATCCCCCTTTAAAAGGTGGGCGGAGTCTGACTCCGCCCTAAACTACTGGTTACGAAGTTAGTTCTCGTACCCGGACAGGATGATTGCGCCGTCACCCTTACCGGCCATCGTCTGGATACTATCCCAAGCAACGTTCGAACGGCTGACGATCTCCTGGCCGGTCGTCGGTAAAGTCACACTGTTCTTAAGCGCCCTCACTGAACCGTCGCCGAAAACAAAGTTGATGATGCCAGTGTGCTTACTCGAAAACCCGAATCGCCTGTTGGCGCCAGTCGAGTCAATCGAGTAATAAGTGATCGTCGAGCCAGCACCCATCCAAGATGCAACCCGAATGCGAGATCCGGTGCCGTTGGGGTTGGACCATGCCCCGAGATACTCACCGAACAGCATGGTGTTGGATGTACCGTCGCTAATCCCATTCAGGGTGGTATTCTTTTCTTTCCACATCGGAGTAGAATAGTAATCGTTAGCGAACACACCGGATCGAGCCGCGTAGTATGGGCCGGTGCCAGTCGTCGCGGTCGTGTTATACACACCAAGGCACCCGGCCGACGCGATGTAGTTGGTCAGGCCAGGTAGACCACCCGCCCCGACCAAGTCAGACGCGTAGTATAAAGTGTTAGTTTGCCCCCCACCCCCGCCGGCCATCCACGAATAGACGCCGCCCCCGCCCGCTGAGGTATCAATTTCATAAGGATTATCTGACGGGCACTCAAACGTCTTGACGCGGTTGCGCGAGACCGCGAATGTCGTAGGGAATGCGTCATTCACCCAATCACTACCAGTTAGTTTTGTCGCCGGCTGGGGCTGAGTGACGTTGGACGGGATCTGGCGGAAAATATTATCCTGCTCCATGTACGATAGGAGAAGAACGAGCGGGCCGACGTTGCTGATTCGATTAAACGCATACGGTAGATTTCCGTTGGCGCTCTCGTAGTTGTGGACCGCGAGACCGATTTGTTTCATGTTGTTCTGGCACGTCGTGCGGGCCGCGGCCTCGCGCACCTTCTGCACCGCCGGCAAGAGAAGACCGATCAGGATCGCGATGATCGCAATCACCACCAACAACTCGATCAGCGTAAAACCGGCCTGTTGTGGCCGTGGGCGAGAAACCATGAACTGCACTCCCAGACAAGAAAGGGAAGCGGGGTCGCCGCGCGGGGCGACTGGTCTAATGAGAAGATAGATGGCGGGAACTTACGAACCTATGGGCGGTTAGGATGTCGTAAGGGTTCGGTCGGTCGGAGGCCTTCCGGTTCGCCTAGGCCACGCGCCGTGCCGCTGCAGCTTGCCATTGTTTTAGCACGGGCCGCAAAAGCTGACAACGGATTGATGAGGATTCGGGGAGGATTC
>CAXTPM010000342.1:0-5048 GCA_964245865.1 uncultured Fimbriiglobus sp.
GACCGTTTACACCGAGTTCCGCCAAATGGTCGGCACGCCGGCGTACATGAGTCCCGAGCAGGCGAGCCTGACCGGCGCCGACATCGACACCCGCAGCGATGTCTACTCGCTCGGGGTCTTGCTGTACGAGCTGCTCGCCGGCAGCCCGCCGTTCGGCGCGGCCGAGTTGCGCCGCGCGGGCGTCTACGAGATGCTGCGCGTGGTGCGCGAGGTCGAGCCGCCGCGCCCGTCGGACAGGCTCTCGACCGCCGACGAGCTGCCGAGCCTCGCGGCGAACCGCGGCACCGAGCCGCGGCGCCTCGCGGGCCTCCTGCGCGGCGAACTCGACTGGGTGGTGCTCAAGGCGATCGACAAGGACCGCGCGCGGCGCTACGACAGCGCCGACGGCCTCGCGGCCGACCTGGGGCGCTACCTCGGCGGCGAGCCGGTCAGCGCCCACCCGCCGGGGCGCGGCTACCGGCTGCGCAAAGCCCTGCGCCGCAACCGGGCCGCGGCTCTGTCCGCCGGGCTGGTGGCGCTGGCGCTGGTGGCGGGGCTGGCCGGCACCACCTGGGGACTGGTGCGCGCGGTGGAGGCACGGCGCGGGGAGGCCACGGCGCGCGAACTCGCCGAGGCCAACGAGGCCAGGGCGCTCGCGTCCGCCGACGCCGAGGCCGAGCAGCGCCGCGAGGCCGAGGGGGCCAACGCCCGCGCGATGCGGGCGCTCGACTCGTTCACCGACGACCTGATGGAGAAGCAGTTCGCCACTAGGGCCGCGCTCACGGAGAACGACAAGGCCATCCTGCGCAACGCGGTCGCGCAGTGGGAGGTCTTCGCGCAGTCGAAGGGCGACTCGCCGGACGTGCGCAACACGCGGGCGCGGGCCTTGTGGCGCGTCGGCCGCGTGCAGGCCCGGCTCGGCCTGAGCGCCGAGGCGCAGGCGAACACCCGCCGCGCGCTGGAACTGCTCGCGGCGCTCGGGCGCGAGTCCCCCGGCGAGGCGCGCTACCGCGCCAACGAGGCCGCGGTTCGCCGGGAGCTGGGCCGATTTTTGGCGGAGGCCGGCGACATCGCCGGGGGCGAGGCGGAGGACCGCGCCGCCCTCGCGCTGTTGGGTCGCCTCGCGGCCGAGCAGCCCGCCCGCCAGCACCGGGTTAACCTCGCCGTCTCGCGCGACGACCTCGGCAACAGCCTGACCCGGCGCGGCGACTGGGCCGGGGCCGCGCGCGAGTTCCGCGAGGCGGTCGCGCTCTGGTCGGCGCTCCGCGCGGAGGCGCCGGCCGAACCCGACTACCGCTACTACCAGGCGGTGGCCCGCCGCGAACTGGGCGGGGCCGTGCGGGCGCAGGGCGACTGGGCCGCGGCCGCGGCCGAGTTCCGCGCCGCGCTCGAACTCTGCGACGAGATCATCCCGCAGCGCCCCGAGGAGGTCGCGTACCGGCTAGAGTCCGCCGAGTGCCGCCGGCAGCTCGGGTTCACCCTGGCGGCGTCCGACCCCGCCGCCGCCGCGCGGGCGTACCGGGGCGCCGCCGGAGTCCTGTCCGACTTGGTCGCCGAGTTCCCGGCCGTGCCGGACTACCGCCGGCGGCTGGCGGGCGTTCACCGCCTCTGCGGCCTCCTGCTGCGGGGGGCCGACCCGGCCGGGGCCGAAGGCGAGTTGCGCGCGGCGGTGGCGCTGTTCGAGAAGCTCGCCGGGGCCGACGACGCCCCGTTCGAGCGCGCGGAACTCGCGCAGGCCCGGACCACGCTCGGGCTGCTGCTGACCGACCGCGGCGAGTGGGCCGGGGCCGAGCGCGAGCTGCGCGCGGCGACCGCCCTGTGGGCCTCGCTCCCGGCGCGCGCGACCCAAACCGACGGAGACCCGGCCGAGCGCGCCCGGACGGCCTACGCCCTCGGGCGGCTGCTCAACAATTCCGGTCGCCAGGCCGACGCCCTGCCCCCGCTCGGCGAGGCGATCGCCGCACTGGGGGGGGCCGGCGAGGCCGGGCGGGGGTACCTGATCGACGCCCGCGCCGCCCGCGCCGCCGCCCTCGACCGGCTCGGGCGCCCCGCCGAGGCGCTGACCGACTGGGACGAGGCGCTGCGGCTCGGCCCGGCGAACGCCGGTGCGATCCGGGCCGGCCGGGTCACCTCGCTGGCCGGCGCCGGCCGCGCCCCCGAGGCCGTCGCCGAGGTCGCCGACCTGGCCCGTGCCGGCCCCTGGCGCCCGGAGCAGTGGTACGACTTCGCCTGCGTCTACTCCCTCGCCAGTGCCAAGGTGCCCGGCAAGAGCGCCGAGTACGCCGCCCGCGCGGTCGAGCTGCTCTGCGCCGCGCGCCGGGCCGGCTACCGCGACGCCGCCCACCTGGCGACCGACGCCGACCTCGACCCCCTGCGCGGCCGGGCCGACTACCGGGCGTTCGCGGCGACGGTCACGCCCGAACTCGCCCCCCCGCCCCGCCCCGCACCCTAGGGCTTCGCCGCCTTCCGCGCCCGCGGCGGGTGCAGCGCCAGCCGCTCGCCGCCGAGGAACTGCTCGGCCACCACTCCGCTGGCGTGCAGCCGCAAAGTGAGCGCGCCCCCCGAATCGGTGTCCCACACCGGCACCGCCCCCGCGTCGCCCGGCCGCAGCGAGTTGCCGTAGGGCGCCCCCCGGCTCGCCAGAATCAACTGCGGACTCGCCCACTCCACCAGTTGCGGCGGCAGGGCGGCGCGGCTGCCGTGGTGCGGCGCCATCAGCACCGTACAACGGCGCGGCGGCAGGCGCAACAACTCCGTCGTCCCCTTCTGCTCGAGGTCGCCCATCAAGAGCACCGTCTGGCCGGCGTAGCTCACTTCGAGCACCAGGCTCCGCTCGTTCTCGGTGCCCGCCGGGCCGGACTTGGGCGGGTGTAGCACGGTCAGGGTGACGCCCCCGGCCTCGCTGGCCTCGCCGGCGCTCGCCACGCGCACGGGCAGCTTGAACTCGGCGATGGCGTTGAGTGCCCCCTCGACCTCGCGCGTCGGCTTGTCGCGGAACGACGGGGTGAGCGTCACGCGGCCGACCGGGAAGCGCCGGGCGAGTTCGGCGACGCCGTTGAAGTGGTCGAAGTCCGCGTGCGACAGGAACAGCTCATCGACGCGCGCCACGCCGCGGCCCCACAGGTACGGGGCCACCATCCGGCGCACGGCACTCGGCCCGGCCGTCGTACCCACGTCGTAGAGGATCGTGCGGCCGTCGTGTGTTTCAATCACCACGCAGCCGCCTTTACCGACGGCAAGGAGCGTCACGCGCGTCTCGTCCGACGGCCGGCCCCCGGCCCAGCCGGGAATCAGGCTGAGGGCCACGAACGCACCCAGCCCCAGTAGTAAGCGCCGGCGCCAGGGGTCGGGGGCCAGCACGGCCACCACCAACACGGCGTAGAAGCCGAGGAGCCAGAGGGACGGCGGACCCGGCGAGTAGACCACCCCGCCGGGCAACTTGTCGCCCCACCTCACCAGCCCGCCGCAGCCGGCCAGCCCGAGGCGCAGCGGCAGCGCCATGACGGGCGACGCGGCCGGCAGCACCGCGGCGCCGAGCAGCAGACCGAAGCCGCCCAAGAGCGCCACGCCGCTCGCCGCCACCACCGCCGGGCCGATCAAGAGGCCCGCGGGGCTGACGACGTTCTGCGTCGTCAGCAGGACCGGCCACGTCGCCGCCGAGAGAGCGAGGTTCACCGCATACGCCTGCGCCGCCAGCCGCACGCCGGAGCGCGCGAATCGACTCAGCGGCGAGCGCGACTGATCGATGAGTTCCTCAATCGCCGTCGGGGGCGCGGGCACCAGCATTGGCCCGACGCCCCAGATCAGCAGGAACACCGTCAGGAAGCTGAGCTGGCAGCCGAGTTGGAACGGCGCGGCCGCGTGGATGGCGACCACCGCCAGCCACGCCAGGCAGAGCGAGTTCGCGGCCGAAGTCGGGCGCCTTGCCACCAGCCCGAGGCAGAACGCGGCGACGACGGCGGTCGCGCGCACCGACGACGGCCGCACGCCGGTGAGCAGCGTGTAGCCGGCGATCAGCGCGAGCACCCCGAGGGCCATCGTGCGCCGCCGGACGCCGACCACCCGCCCCACGAGCCAGCAGGCGCCGGCGAGGACGGCCAGATGTTGGCCGGAGATCACCAGCGCGTGCACCACCCCGGTGCGGATGTACGCCTGCCACTCCCCGGCCTCCATTGCCTGCTGGTCGCCCAACAGCAGTGCTGCGGCGGGGCCGAGTTCGCTCTTGGGGATCGACGCGGCCAGCCGGTCGAGCGCGCCGCGCCGGGCGCGGGCCATCCACCCGGCGTAGCTTCGGACTTCGCCGTCGAGGCGCACCACCGCCTGCGACTGCCGGACCCACAGGTCGGCGCGAATGCCGAGGTCGCGCCGGGCGCGGCGCTCGTCCCACTCGCCGGGGTTCTTCGGCGCGGCCACCAGGCGCAAGCGCCCCAGGACTTCCACCTCGTCCCCGCCGCGCAATCCGAGGAGCGGCGTGGGTGTGGTACCCGGCGCGGACTCCTCGCGCTCCACCGTGAGGCGGACGCGGCCGGAGGCCGGGGTCCACGCGCCGCCGGCGTCGGATAAGGCATCGACGGCTAGTAGCACGCGGTCGGTCTCGCCGCGCCGCGCGGGTTCCAAGAGGCTCACCCGGTCGGGAAAGCGCGCCACGGGGTCTTCGAGCAAGACGCCCCGCACGCGCGCCACCCGCCCCTGCTCGCCGAGGTGCCGCGAGATGTCGTCCGCTGGGACCGCGCGGATTTGCACCTGGTGCCACGCCGCGCCGACGCCCACACTGGCGAAAACTGCCGCGAGCCGGAGCGGGCGCACGCGCAGGAGGCCCAGGGCGGCGCCGAGGGCGGCGAGCAGGAGTTCGGCGCCGAGCGGCAGTTCGAGTTCGCGGTCGAGGACGAGGCCGGCAGTCACGGCCACCGCCGGGAGCGCGAGCGGGGCGGCGGCGAACTGGCGGTACGCCGGGGGCGCGGGCGCGCGGGGCGGGACATCGTCGGGGCCGGGGGGCGGGTCCATGGGGTGAGTTTATGAGCGGGGTGGCGAAGAGACCTGGCCCCGGCGTGGAAGAGACCTCACCCCCC
>CAXTPM010000342.1:5058-6168 GCA_964245865.1 uncultured Fimbriiglobus sp.
ACGGACGGGGGCGGGGGGTGAAGTCTCTCGACCCGCCGGGGCCAATCGACTTGCCCCCCGCCGCCACTTCCGCACACTATGCCGTATGGACCGCCTCGCCGTCGAACTCCCCGGCCGCCGCTACGAGATCGCCTTCGCGCCGCCGGTCACGCTGGCGGAGTTCGCGCGCCAGGCCGCGCCGGGCGCCGCACAAGTCGTGGTCGTCGCCGACACGAGCGTCGAAGCACCCGCGCGACTGGCCGCCGCCGAGTTGGGTGCGGGCCTCGTGGCCGTCCCGCCCGGCGAGCGCTCGAAGTCGCTCGCGGAGTTGGCCCGGCTGTACGACCGCTTCGCCGAACTGCGGCTCGGGCGCTCGGCGCTCGTGGTGGCGTTCGGCGGCGGGGTGGTCGGCGACCTGGCTGGGTTCGCGGCGGCGACCTACAACCGCGGCGTGCGCCTGCTCATGGTGCCGACGACCTTGCTCTCGATGGTCGATTCGTCGGTCGGCGGCAAGGTCGGCGTCAACCTCAGCGCGGGCAAGAACCTCGTCGGCGCGTTCCACCAGCCGTGCGGCGTGTTCATCGACCTGGGCCTGCTCGACACCCTGCCCGAGGGCGAGTTCCGAAGCGGCCTGGCGGAAGTCGTGAAGTACGGCGCGGCCCTCGACCCCGAGTTCCTCGCCGAGTTGGAGCGCGACGCCGAGTTGATCCTGGCGCGCGACCGCGGGGCGCTCTCGAGCGTGGTGGCGCGGTCGTGCCGCATCAAGGCGGCGGTCGTCGCGGCAGACGAGTTCGAGACGACGGGCCGGCGCGCGGCGCTCAACTTCGGCCACACCTTCGGCCACGCCTACGAGGCCGTGGCGGGCTACGGCGCGTGGCGGCACGGCGAGGCGGTCGCGGCCGGGATGGTCGCGGCGTGCGACTTGGCCCACCGGATGGGGCGAATCGGGCCGGAGTTGGGGGCGCGCGTGGCGGCGCTACTCGCGCGCTTCGGGCTGCCGACGGCGCCGGACGCGGGCTGGGACGTTGACGCCATTTTGGCGGCGATGCGCACCGACAAGAAGGCCGACGCGGCCGGGCTGCGATTCGTGCTCCCGGGGGGGCCGGGCGGCGCGGCGGAGCTAGTGGGCGG
>CAXTPM010000343.1:0-6145 GCA_964245865.1 uncultured Fimbriiglobus sp.
CGCGGCTACTACCTGATGCAGATGCCGCGCTTCGAGCGCAAGCTGCGCATCATCTTGGACTGGACCGTGGCGCTCTTTTTCCGGCCCGACGCGATCAAGATCGAGTACGGCGGCGACGAGGGGGCGGCGACGAAGCCGGCGAAGGCGGTCGGGGCGGCGTAGGCTTTCACTTCGTCAGGCTCGACCAGTCCTTGAACGGGTACGTCACCACGCGGTCGGCCTTGTACTGGTGCGCCGTCATCCAGGCGAACTCGCGCTTGGCCGGGTTGTCGGGCGCGGGGTCGGGCAGCGCCACGCCGTCGGCCTCGACATACGCCGTGCGCACCAGCGGCACGCGCTTGCCGGCCTTCGGGGCGAGGTCGTAGTCGGTGCCGCGCGTCAGCAGAATCCAGGTGTTGTCGCGGAAGCCGCGCTTGAGGCGCGCCGTCGCGGCGGCGGCGAGTTTGGCCTTGTCGCCGGGCGAAAGTTGGCCGTCGGCGTTAATGAGCTTGACGAGTTTCTGCGTCTCGGAGACATCGAAGCTGACCCAGCCGTAGGGCGGCAGGAAGGCTTCGAGTTTGCAGTGGGTCGGCGAGTTCTTGGCGAACGCCTGCACGCCGTACACCAGCCGCGCCGGGGTGCCGAGCGAGCGCCCGAACGCGGCGCACAGGCCGTGGTAGTCGCTGCAGTGGCCGGTGCGGCTCCGCAGGGCGTACTGCGCGTCGGCCGTGAGCGACCCCTTAGCGCCGTCGTAGGTCATGTTCGCCTGGAGCCAGTCCGAGAGCGCGTTCAACTGGTCGCCGGGACTCGCCGTCGTGCCCGAAGTAATGTCGCCGGCCAGTTTCGCAATGGCTGCGTCGTAGCCCACCGCGTCGTCCGCCCGCAGGTACGGCCCGAACGACGCCGGCCAGGTCGCCGGACGGGTGACGAGCTTCGGCTCGACGCCCCAGTCCTGCTGGTGGACCGTGACCCCGAAGCGGTGGCGGATGACCTGCGCCCCGGCGGGCTTGGGGAACTCGAAGTAGGCGAACGTGTTGCCGTACACCGGCTCGGCGCCGATGGTCGGCTCGACCTGCGCGGGGAACGTGGTGAGTTCGCGCCCGCGCACCTGCTGGCCGTCGTCCGACGGCGGCAGCGGCAGCCAGACTTTCAGGAGCTTGGTCCCCTCGGGCGCGGTGACGATCACCGAGAAATCGACCTCGTAACTGACGGCGTTCGACTTCGCGGAGGTGCCGGGCTGCGCGGGGTCGAGCAGGCTCGGGGCGGGTGGCGCGGCCACCACGGCGGCGGCGAGCAGTCCTAGGGCGAGTGCGATTGCGGCGGTTCGGCGGGTCATCGGGCGGTCCTGAGATGTCGGCCGGGGGTGGCCAACTATCTTAGCGGGCGCGCAGCGACTCCAGCAACTGCGCGACCTTGCGGCCGATGTGGTCGCGCACCGCCCGGTAGTCGTCGGGGGCCATGTGCTTGGGGTCGTCGATCTGCCACTCCTCGCGCCGCGCGGCGAGTACCAGGGGGCACTCGTCGCCGCAGCCCATCGTCACCGCGACGGCCACCTCGCGCCCGTCGAACTCGGCGAGCGACTTCGACCCGTGGGCGCTTAAATCGTAGCCGAGTTCGGCCATGAACTCGACCGCGCGGGGGTTGACCACGCCCGACGGCCGGGAGCCGGCGCTCGCGGCCTCCACCGAGTCGCCGCCGAGCATGCGCGCGAACGCCTCGGCCATCTGGCTGCGGTTCGCGTTCTCCACGCAGACGAACAGGACGATTGGCTTGGGGTTCATCGAAGAATCTCGGATCGCGGAACGGAATCAACGTCGCCCGCCGGCCTAGCAGCACTCCGCCGCGCCGAGGCCGCAGCGGTCCATCGCCAAACACGCGGTGTGCTTGCGCCCCAGGCGCAGCAGCACCCCCGCCGGCGTCACCTCGGCCGCGCCCAACGGGTACTGCGACACGGCTTCGGTCTCGTACTCGACCTCCACCGGCAACTCCATCGACTGCAAGAGCGGCGCGGCCATCGCCAGCACTCCGGCGAGTTTGCCCGCGTCGAGGCGATGGTCGGTGTCGGCCGCCACCCACACTTGCAGGACGCACGAAGTAACGGAGCGCGTGGTGCCGCCGCAGTCGATGAAGTCTTTCTGGACGCGGCCCACTTCGGTGACGTGGAAGTGCGCGGGGACGAACTCGCCCCCAGGGAGCATCAGGTGCAGGCTCGCGGCGGGGTTGTCGGCCAGCACGGTGCGGAGGTCACTCACGGTCACAGTTCGTCTCCATCTCGGGCGGAACAGGTTCGGGGCCGTGGACGGCCGCACTCACGACGACCCCGGCGAGCGCGCCCAGCACCGGCGCGCTCAGGTATATCCACAGGTAGTCCAGGCGCCCCGACACGAGTGCCGGCGCGAGCGAGCGCGCGGGGTTCATGCTCGCGCCCGACACCGGCCCGGCGAACAGCGCTTCGAGCGCGATCACCGCGCCGACGGCCACCCCGGCGAGCGCGCCGGCCTCCTTGGCGCCGCGCGACACGCCCAGGACCACCGCCATCAGGATCAGTGTGAGGACGAACTCCATCGCCCACGACTGCCCGGCCGGCCCCGCCGGGACCGTGGCGCCGAGCGTGGGGTGCAGCGGGAACATCAGCCGCAGCGCCAGGCTCGCGGCCAGCGCCCCGGCCAGTTGCGCAGCGGCATACGGCCCGACGCGCCGCAGCGGGAAGCGCCCGGCGGCGCAGAACCCGAGCGTCACGGCCGGGTTCAGGTGGCAGCCCGACACCTCGCCGAGCGAGTAGATCATCGCCAGCACCACCAGCCCGAAGGTGAGCGCGATCCCGACGTGCGTGACGCCGCCGTGGGTGGCATCGACTACCGCCGCGCCGGTGCCGGCGAACACGACGCAGAAGGTGCCGAACGCCTCGGCGGCGAGCGCGCGGGGCAGTTCAGCAGCCACGGCGTCCCCCGCCCCGCGCCTCGTCGGCGAGGCACCAGCCCTGGTCCAACAGGCCCGAGACGCAGCGGTCGATGACGCGGTAGAAGACACTGTTGCCGTCGCGCCGCGCCTCCACGATTCCGAGGCCGGCGAGGCGCGTGAGCTGGTTCGACACCGCCTGCGCACTCATCCCGAGGGTAGTGGCGAGGTCGGTGACGTTCAGCTCGCCGGACTTCAAGAGCGCGTGCAGCAGCCGCAGGCGAGTGTCGTTGGCGAGCACCTTGAACGCGCTGGCCAGGGCGCCGGCCTCCAGTGGCGACATCAGCGGCCGCGCGGCGAGCGCGGGGCGGCGGCACGCGGCGGCGGGTTCGGGGGTGGCGGGCGGCTTGGGCATGCGTGTTACACTAGTCGGTGTAACGGTGGAAGTCAAGCCCGGCGCGCCCTACAGTAGCCCGATGCCCTTCCCCGACTGGCCCGCCGCACTCGCCACGCACCCCGCCGCCCTCGTCGGCTTCGGGAGCGCGGCCGGCGGCAACCTGCGCTACTGGCTCGGCCGGTGGATCGACGCGCGCACCCCGGCCGGGGGAATGCCGTGGGGCACCGTCGCGGTGAACGTCTCCGGCTCCCTGGTGCTCGGATTCCTGGCGGTGGCGCTGTTGGAGCGCGCCGGCCCGGCCCGGCGCGAGTGGTACCTGCTGCTCGGCACCGGGCTTTGCGGCGGGTACACCACGTTCAGCACGTTCGAGTTGGAGACGCTGCGGCTGCTGCGCGAGGGGAACTACGGCGCGGCGCTGGGGAACGTGACCTTGAGCGTGGCGGCGGGGCTAGCGGGCGTCGCGGCGGGGGCGGCGCTGGGGCGGTGGGCGGCGAGGGCGTAGGACTCGCCCCACCGCCGCAGCTCCCCGAGCAGCGGTTCCAGCGTCCGGCCGAGGTCGGTGAGCGAGTATTCCACGCGCGGCGGCACCTCGGCGAACACCGCGCGCCGCACCAGCCCCGTCGATTCCAGGTCGCGTAGCTGCGCCGAGAGGACGCGGTGCGTGACGCCCTTCAGCCGCCGCTCGAGTTCGTTGAAGCGCACCGTGCCGCTGAGCAGGTGCGCGAGGATCATCGGCTTCCAGCGCCCGCCGATGAGGTCGAGCGCGGCCTCGACGGGGCACTCGGAGTAGCCGCAGGAGCGCTTGACCGGCATGGGAGTCGGTATCCGTTCGGTGCGTGGGTACCGCAAAAGTGCGTTCTTGCGGCCGTTCGGGGCGGGGCTAGCATGGCCGCAGGCGGGGCCACTTCGGCCCGGCCCCCGCTCCCGCCGAGGGCCGCGCATGCAGATTCTACCGGGCGTGTACAAGTTCGACACGGGGCCGTTCAACTGGTACGTGGTCGAGGAGGCCGGGCGCCTCGCCGTGATCGACGCGGGCTTCCCAGGGCACTACGCCACGTTCCTGGCCGGGCTGGCGTCTATCGGCCGGTCGGTCGGCGACGTGGCGGGGGTGGTGCTGACGCACGCCCACGCGGACCACACCGGCTTCGCCGCGCGCCTGAAGCGCGAGCACAACGTGCCGGTGTTCGTCCACCGCGCGGACCTCGCCGGGGTCGCCCGGCCGCTGAACCTGCCGTGGGCGGGCCTCTTGTCGAACGCCTGGCGGCCGTACACCGCGCGGATGCTCCTGCACGCCACCTTCCACGGCGTCATCCGGGTGCGCGGAGTGTCCGGGGCCATTCCGTTCGACGACGGCGCGAAGCTCGACCTGCCGGGCCGGCCCGAAGTCATCCACTGCCCTGGGCACACGCCCGGCGAGGTCGCGCTAGTCCTGCCGGGGCGCGGCGTGCTGTTCAGCGGCGACGTGCTGGTGACGCGGAACCTGTTCACCGGCGAAGTCGGGCCGCCGCAGTTGCCGGGGCGGCCGCTGAACGCCGACGACGCGCTGGCCCGGCGGTCGCTGAGTCGGCTGGCGGAGTTGGGCCGCGTCACGATGCTCCCCGGCCACGGCACGGCGTGGGCGGGCGAGATGGTCGGTGCGGTCGAGCTTGCGGGGAAGGGCTGAAGACGCCTCGTCCCCAGGCGCGTACAATGCCCCCACGCCCACACCGCCCCCTTCGGACCCGCCGCCGTGCCCCGCCCCGCCGTGTACCTCGTCGGCGCCGGCCCCGGCTCGCCTGACCTCATCACCGTGCGCGGCCTGCGCATCCTTCAGAGTGCCGACGTGGTGCTGTACGACGCGCTCGTCAGCCCCGAACTCGTCGCCGAGGCGAGGGCGGGTGCGGAGCTAGTCTCGGTCGGCAAGCGCGGCTACTGCGTCGGCTCGACGCGGCAGGAGACGATCAACGAGGCGCTCGTGCGCCACGGCCAATCAGGCGGCGTGGTGTGCCGGCTGAAGTGCGGCGACCCGTGCGTGTTCGGGCGCGGCGGCGAGGAGGCGGCGGTGCTCGCCGAGGCGGGCATCCCCCACGAGATCGTCCCCGGCGTCACGTCGGCGCTGGGCGCCTGCGCCGAGGCGGGGATTCCGCTGACGCACCGCGGCGTCGGCCAGGCGGTGGTGCTGGCCACGGGGCACCACGACCCCGACTCGCCGGAGTGTACCCTCGACTGGGGCGCCCTCTCGAAGATGCCGGCGGTGGTGTTCTACATGGCCGCGCGGCACCTCGCGCGCATCGCCCAGAAGCTCCTCGACTCCGGCGTCCCCCCCGACCGGTCGTGCGCGCTCTTGGTGTCGGCAACGCTGGCCGAGCAGACCACCGAGGTGCTGACGCTCGCCGACCTCGCCCGGCGGGAGGGCGCGCCGCCGGGGGGGCCGACGCTCTTGGTAGTGGGTGAGGTGGTGCGACTCGGGGTGGTACTGAAGGGGCAAGAGCAAGAACAGGCGCGGTGACGGGGGTCGCCGTCCGATTTCGCATTATCCCCTCACGACTTCCGCCCATTCGCCGGGGCGCGTCCCTCGACCCCGGCCGCGCGCGCCGGTACACTATGCCTGATACCCCTTGAACCGGCCCCCGCCCCGAGACTCCGAATGAGTCGCCGGCCCGACCGCGCCCTGACCGCCGGCCTCGCCGCCCTCGCGCTCTTGCTAGCGGCCGGCGGGGCGGCGGTGCTCGCCGGCGCGCCGCCTTGGGTGACGGTCGCCGCGCACCTCGCCGCCTTGGCCGCGGTAGGTGTTTTGGTGCGCCGCGCCCTGGTCGCCGGGGGCGCGGCCGAGTTGCGCGCCGAGCGCGACCGCCTGCGCGCGGTGGCCGAGGCGTGCGGCGTCGGGCTGTG
>CAXTPM010000344.1:0-6105 GCA_964245865.1 uncultured Fimbriiglobus sp.
GCTTCGGCTCGATCAGGAACTGCCCCGTGAAGCCGATCTGTTTTTTGTACGCGACCGCCATGTGCAAAAAACTAGCGAGGTGGTCGAACTCGCGCTTGAGGTCGGTATTGGATAGCGTGTGGTAGCCCTCGCGCCCGCCCCAGAATACGTAGTTGACGCCCCCGAGTTCTTTGGTGACCTCCATCGCTTTTTTGACCTGTGCCGCGGCGAACGCGAACACGTCCGCGTTCGAGCTAGTCGATGCCCCGTGCACGTAGCGCTTGTGGCTGAACAGGTTCGCGGTGCCCCAGAGTAGTTGGACGCCGGTCTCGTCCTGCTTCGCCTTGAGCTTTTTCGCCACGGCGTCGAACGTGGCGTTCGTCTCGCGCAGCGTGGCCCCCTCCGGAGAGACATCGCGGTCGTGCCAGCAGTAGTACGGTGCGCCGAGCTTCTGGATGAACTCGAACGCCACATCGACGCGCGTGAGTGCCATGTCGAGCGAGTCCGTGCCGTCCTCCCACGGCCTCACCGCGCAGCCGGGGCCGAACGGGTCGCCGCCGGTGCCGCGCAGGGTGTGCCAGTAGGCGACGGCGAAGCGCAGGTGTTCCTTCATCGATTTGCCCTCGACGAGTTCGGCGGCGTCGTAGTGCCGGAACGCGAGGGGGTTCTTGGAGTCCGGGCCTTCGTACTTGATGGCGGGAACTTCGGGGAAGTAGGCGGGCATGGGGGCTTTCTGTAGTTACGGGGCGGGGGATGGGGCACTTCTTTGAGTCCGTCGCCTGCGCTCGATTCGCGCGGCGGCTAGACGAGTTTTGCCAGCAGCGCCCGCAGGAACGCCGGCAGGTCGTCCGGCTTGCGGCTGGTGATCAGGGGGCCATCGACGGTGACTTCCTCATCGACGTACACCGCCCCGGCGTTCATCATGTCGTCGCGGATCGAGAAGAACCCCGTCGCGCGCCGGCCCTTCAGGGCCGTGGTCGAGCAGAGCACCCACGGGCCGTGGCAGATGGCGGCGACGGGCTTCTGCGCCGCGACGAAGCCGCGCACGAACGCCATCACCGAGTCGCTGCGGCGCAAGTAGTCCGGGGCGAACCCGCCGGGGATGACGAGCGCGGCGTAGTCCTCGGCCCGCACCTGGTGCGGCGCGAAGTCGGCCGTCGCCGGGTAGCCGAGTTTGCTGGGGTAGCTCCGGCCCGCCTCGGGGCCGATCAGGTGGACCGTGTGGCCGGCTTCGCGCAGCCGGTAGACGGGGTACCAGACCTCGAGTTCCTGGTAGTTCTGCTCGACGACGACGGCGACGCTTGGCATGCGAGTAATCCTTCCGGCGGGTGGGAGAGGGGGCTGTTTTAGCGGCAGCGGTGAGGAAGCAAAGTGAGAAGTGTGAAGAGTGAAGCGAAGGCAGACGCCCTGCCGCTATCTTCGTTTCACACTTCACACTTCACTCTTCACACTTGGAGCGCAGCGACGCCAGCGTCCGCCGGATGCCCTCGGCGAAGGCGACCTTCGGCTCGTAGCCCAGCACCGTGCGCGCCTTGGCGATGCTGAAGTCGAGGTTCAGCCCGGCGAAGCGCACGCCGGCCTGGGTAATCAGCGGCGGGTGCGGCTTGTTCTTGCGCAGGAACACGCTCTCCCGCCAGCGGGCGAGCGGGAGGGCCACCCACAGCGGGATGGAGCGTTTCGGGCGCGGGAGGTTCAGCCCGTCGGCGACGGCCTCGAAGAAGCGCCGCTTACTGACCACCTCGCCGTCGGTGACGTTGAACGCCTCGCCGACGGCCGCGGGGTTGTCGATGGCCAGGTAAATCGCATCGACTAAGTTCTCGACGTAGGTGGCGTTGAGCGCGTGCTTGCCGCGGTCGATGTAGATGACGTTGCGCCGGCGCAGCCGCTCGACCATGCGCGGCAAAACGGTGCGGTCGCGCGGGCCGTAGATAAACCCCGGCCGGATCACGGTGACGGGGGTGCCGTGCCCGCGGTACTCGGCCAGTGCCAGTTTCTCGGCCTCCACTTTGGTGACGCGGTAGCCGTCGAGGTGCGTGTCGGGGATCGGCTCGCCCTCGTCGGTGCCGTAGTGGTGGCGCGCGGGGTACACCCCCAGGCTAGAGAGATGCACGAAGCACTTGAGGTTCGGCTCGCCGCGGGCCGCTTCGAGCAGCACGCGCAGTCCCTCGACGTTGACCTTGCGGTAGTCCCCGACCGGCCCCCAGTCGCCGACCTTGGCGGCGCAGTGGATGATGATGTCCGCCCCGTCGGCCCCGCGCCGCAGGGCGTCGGGCGTCTCCATGTCGCCCGGAATCAGTTCGGCGCCGAGCGAACTCAGGTGCGCGGTGTCGCTCCCCGGCCGGGCGAGGGCGACCACGGTGTGGCCCAGCGAGGCGGCGCGCTCGGCGGCGTGGCTCCCGACGAGGCCGGTGCCGCCGGTGATGAAGGTGCGAGTCATTGGTGGCCTGAAGCGGAAGCGACCTCACCCCCCGGCCCCCTCTCCTTTTGGGAGGGGGGGTGAGCGCGCGGGACTGCCTTAAAGTAGTGGCGGGCGCCCGGATGACACACGCCCAGTACGGTTCTCCCCTCTTTTCTTGGGAGAGGGGGCCGGGGGGTGAGGTCGCTTCGCCCGCCCGCGTCTAGTGTACGGCCCACCCCTTCGGCCGCTACCCCGGCCGAACTTGACACCAACTCCCCGCTTCGGGTAATGGCCCCGCAGCACCCGCGCCCCCGCCCCCCGTCCTTGGGGGGGACGACGGCGGGCGCGACCTGGGGGGCTTGCCTTGACGACCGTGCGCCTTCGACTCGCCCGCCCCGCCGCACTCGTACTCGCCGCCCTCGCGCTGCTGGGTGTCGCACGCGCCGAGGACCGCCCCGAGGGCCGCGTCGTCGGCAAGGTCGTCCCCGTCGGCCTGAAGGCCGTGCCGCTCGAGCAGGTGCGCAACGTCATGCACACCCGCGCCGGCAAGCCCTACAGCGACGACGTGGCCAACCAGGACGTGCAGCGCTTGAACGACACCAAGCAGTTCGTCCCCAACAGCATCGAAATCTCCACCGCCATCGAGTCCGACGGCAAGGTGACGGTGTTCGTCAAGCTCCAGGAACTCGCCGGGGTCGCCAAGGAGATCATCTTTAAGGGCGCCCAGCACCTCTCGGACTCGGAACTGATGGACCTGACGGGGCTGAGGCGCGACGGGCCGATGAACCCCGCGATGAACCCCGCGATGAACCGCCGCGCCGCGACCGCGATCCTCACCAAGCTGCGCGACGACGGGCGGTACTACGCGAGTGTGGAACTCCTCGAGGGCAGCGTGGTGACGGACACGCGCGTGGTGTTCGGCATCGTCGAGGGGCCGGCGGTGCGGGTGAAGCGCGTCAAGTTCCGCGGCAACCAGGTCGCCAGCACCGGCCGGCTCGCCACGCAGGTCGTCACGGGCAGTGCCATGATTCCGGGGTTCGTCACCCCGCTCACGCCCAAGTTCAAGCCGGAGAGTATCGACGAGGACCGCAAGCGCATCGTGGAATACTACCAGCGCCTGGGGTACCTCGACGCGGCGGTGCGCGAGGAGATCGAGCCGGTCAACGGCGGCGGCGCGGTGAACATCGTCTACCACATCTCCGAGGGGCGGCCGTACACCGTGCGCAACGTCACCATCGAGGGCAAGAAGAGTCTGCCTGAGGAGCGCCTGCGCCAAGTCACCGAGGTCAAGGCCGGCGACACCTTCAACGTCGGCGTGGTCCAGGCCGATGAGAAGCGCCTCGAAACCCTGGTCGGCAACGCCGGGCACCAGTCGGCGGTGAAGTACGAGACCTTCGCGGTGCCCAACGAACCCGGCAAGGTCGATGTGCGCTACGTCGTCCAGCAGCAGGGGGGCGAACCCGACCGGGTGGGGAACATCATCATCCGCGGCAACACCGTCACCCAGCAGCGCGTGATCCTCAACCAGTTGGGCCTCTATCCGGGGCAGGTGTTGCAGTATTCGCAACTGGAGGCCGCGACCAACAACCTCAGGCGCCTGCAACTGTTCGACAACGACGACCCGCCGACGGTGCGCGTCGCCCCTTCGAGCGACGGCAGCGAGTACAAAGACCTGTTCGTCACCGTCAAGGAGACCAAGACCGGGCAGATTACCGCCCAGGCCAACGTCAACTCCGACGCGGGCCTCAGCGGCTCGTTGGTGCTGAACCAGCGCAACTTCGACATCCTGCGCGTGCCGACCAGCCTGGACGACCTGACCAGCGGCAAGGCGTTTCTGGGTGGCGGGCAGAACCTGCGCATCGAGGCGACGCCGGGCACCTTGTTCCAGCGCTATGCGATCAGCCTGAGCGAGCCGTACTTCCTCGACACCCGCTTCGGCGTCACGGGCAGCGGCTACTACTTCACCCGCAGCTACGCCGAGTACAACGAGCAGCGCTTGGGCGCGCGCCTGAGTGTGGACTACCGCTTCGCCGAGTCGCCCATCTGGAGCACGAACTTCTCGACGCGCATCGAGGACGTGGGCATCAGCCAAGTCCCCGCGTGGGCCACGCGCGCGATTAGTGACGACGTGGGGCACTCGACCGTGCTGGGCCTGCGCGCCGGCCTGCGCCGCGACACGCGGGATAGTTACCTACTCCCCAGCAGCGGCAGCACCGTCGATATCGGCTTCGAGCAGGTGCTGGGCGACTACACCTTCCCCATCGGCACGCTCGAGGCGACGAAGTACTTCACCCTGTGGCAGCGCAAGGACGGCAGCGGCAAGCACGTGTTTAGTAACCGCACGCAGCTCACGGTGATGGGCCAGAACGCGCCGGTGTTCGAGCGGGTGTACGCCGGGGGCATCCGCAGCTTCCGGGGCTTCAGCTTCCGCGGCGTCGGCCCCGTGGAGAACGACCTGAACGTCGGCGGCACGTTCGGCTTCCTGAACTCGCACGAGTACCAAATCCCGGTCTTGGCGAACGACAAGCTCTGGTTCGCCGCGTTCGTGGACCACGGCACCGTCGAGAGTTCGTTCAAAATCCAGGACTACCGCGTCTCGGTGGGCGTGGGGGTGCGCATCTCGGTCGCCGCCCTCGGCCCACTGCCCCTGGCGTTCGACTTCGCGTTCCCCGTGCGGCAAGCACCCGGCGACCACAAGCAGGTGTTCAACTTCTCGCTCAGCGGCGGGTACTAGCGGGGAAGTGTGAAGTTCGAAAGTGAAATGGGGACGGGCGCCCCGAAAGCCCGCACCCGCTCACGGCTTCAGCGGCCCGAGCGTGACGCCCGCGCCCCGGAACGTCGCGCGGGTCGCCGGGCGGTCGGTGTCCACGGTGAGCGTGCCGTCGAACTTGTACTGCACCACGACTCGGCCGAGCCGGACGGGGTCGTCGGCGTAGGGGACATACGGCTTCAGGAGCGAAGTGACGGGCAAGAGCCGGGCGAGGAAGCCGGCGCTGGGGCGGAAAGTGACGTTGGTGTCGTCGAGCGGCATCGACGGGTGCGCGGCCGAGCCGAGCGTGCGGCCGGGGTCGGACCACAACAGCAGACTGAGCCGGTTGCCGGGGGCGATCACCAGGAACGGGGCAATCAGTCTGAGTTTGTCGGCACTCGCCACGCCGTCGCGCGTGGTTAACTGCCGGTCCACGAGGTCGAGCGCACTTTCGCCGTAGAGCGTCGAACCGGACTCGGCGAGGCGCGCTTTCAGCGTCCAGCCGCCGGCAGGATAATCGAGCGTGCAGTTCGCGCCGCGCACCTCGACCGTGATGCCGCCTTCCAGTCGGGTGCCGTCCCCGAGTCGCGCGTCGGCCGTCCAGGTGCCCTGCATGCGGGCGAGTTTCGACTGAGCCGGGCGCAGTGTCATCGTCATCGTGCGGTAGTCGATGACCGCGCCGTAGCGCTCCAGGAAGTTGCGGCCGATTAGGCCGGCCAGGCGCTTCCCGCCGAGCAGTCCGTAGCGGTCGCGGTGGTGCTCGTCGAACACGTCGTGGATGCGGAACGCCTCGGCCGGCAGGCCGCTGAAGACGAGCCGGCCGCAGCGCAGCGTCGGCAGAATCACCTCGTCGCCCGGCAACTTGGGGTACGGCCCGAGCGTGATTTCGATCCCGTACAGCGACTTCAGCCCCAGCAACTCGCGGTACCACGGCGCGACGATCGAGCGCGGCGCGCCGGTGTCGAGGCAGAACCAGTGC
>CAXTPM010000345.1:0-1651 GCA_964245865.1 uncultured Fimbriiglobus sp.
GAGGTCACACTATCGACATGACGACAAACGGGAAGACGTTAACTGGGGTGCGTATCAGACGCCCCGCAGCGCCAGGAAGTTCGCCAAGAGCCTCGGCCCTTCTAGGGTGAGGAAGCTCTCCGGGTGGAACTGCACCCCGTGCAGCGGCCAGACTTTGTGCCGGACGCCCATGATCTCCCCCTCGGCCGTCCACGCCCCGACCTCGAAGTCGGGGTTCGTCCACGACTCCCGGCGGATCACGAGTGAGTGGTAGCGCGTGGCGTCGAAGGGGTCGCTCAGCCCCGCGAAGACGCCCTTGCTGTCGTGGTGGATCGGCGAAACCTTGCCGTGCATGATGCGCTCGTTGCGCACCACCTCGCCGCCGAAACTGTGCCCGATGCACTGGTGGCCCAGACACACGCCCAGCGTCGGCACGGTGGGGGCGAAGCGCACGATCACGTCGTTGGAAATGCCCGCCTCGCGCGGGGTGCACGGACCCGGCGAGATGACAAAATGCGTGGCCCCGAGTTCGGCCAACTGTTCGACCGTCACGCGGTCGTTGCGGAACACCTCGACGCGTAAACTCGGGTCGATTTCCCCGAACCGCTGCACGAGGTTGTAGGTGAACGAGTCGTAATTATCGATCAGGACTAGCATCGTGGCGCGTGGTTCGTGGTTCGTGGTTCGTAGAAACCGCAGACGGGGCCGCTGCTTCTGTTTTACTCGATTCACGATTCGCGAGTCACGAATCACGCGCCACGGTACGGCCGCAGGCCCGGCGGCGGGTCGAAGTCGAGTTGCTTCACGAATCGGCAGGCCTCAGCGGCGCCGAAGTCGCGGTCCATGTTGGGGTCGTGCCAATCGACCGACAGCGGGCCGTCGTAGCCCGCGTCGTTGAGCGCCCGCACGATACTTTCCCAATCGACGCCGCCGCGGCCGGGTGAGCGGAACTGCCAGCCGCGGCGCGCATCACCACTGGCCCAGTAGCCGGCCAACAAACTCGCCCGGCCGTCGAGGTTCAGCACCGCGTCGCGCACATGCACATGATAAATGCGGTCGGCGAAGCGGCGCAGGAACGCCAGCGGGTCGATTCCCTGCCAGAGCAGGTGCGCGGGGTCGAACGTCAGGCCGAACTCCTCCCGATTCCCGAGCGCGTCCAGCACCGCCTCGGTGGAGTGATAGTCGAAGGCGAACTGCCCCGGATGCACCTCGCAGGCGAACTTCACCCCGCACTCGGCGGCGGCGTCCAGGATCGGCCGCCACTGCGCCGCGAACGATTTCAGGGCCGCGCCGATCACGCCGGGCCTGGGGGCCGGGTAGCCGGTGGCGTAGCCCCAGACGCTCGACCCCGTGAAGCCCGACACCACAGCCGCGCCCAACTTCTCGGCCGCGCGGAACGTGGCGACTAGCTCCGATGCGGCGCGTGCGCTCACCCCCGCCGGGTCGCCGTCGCCCCACACCGCCTCCGGCACGAGCGACTGGTGGCGCGCGTCCACCGTGTCGCCGACCGCCTGGCCGACCTTGTGGTTGGCCAGCGCCAGCAGTTGCAACTCGTCCCCGGCCAACTGGTCGAGCAGCGCCGGGCAGTAGTCCTCGTCGCCCGTGGCCCGCCCCACGTCGAGGTGGTGCCCCCAGCAGCAGAGTTCCAGCCCGTCGTAGCCCCACGCCGCCG
>CAXTPM010000345.1:1661-6054 GCA_964245865.1 uncultured Fimbriiglobus sp.
CGGGGCATGGGGCGGGCAGGGGTAGGGGCTAGAGAAGAGCAGAAGGGCAAAAGTCCGGCGACGAACGTCGCCGGGCTTTCGGCTGCGTTTTGATTCTCACTCCGACTCCGGCGCCTTCTTGAACTCCTCGCCCGCGTCGCGCTTCAACTCCGCGGTCGGCGGGGGGAACAGCGGCGGCTCGGTGGCCGGGCTGACGGTGGGCGAGTGCACCGGCTCGGGCACGACGGCCGGCGGCACGGCCGGCTCGGCGGACACCACGACCGCGCCCTGCCCAGGCGGCGGCACGGTGATCGTCGCGGGGGCCGTCGGCAGCGGCGGCGGGACCGGCGGCGGGACGAACGCCGGGGCGCTCGCCGCCGGCGGCGGGGCCATCGGCAGCGAGGTCATCGCCCCGGCCGTCGTCGCGGGGGCCGGCGCCGGCGGCGGGCTGAACGCGGCGGGGCTAGTCGGCGTCGCCGGCGCGGAGGGGGACGGGGCGTCGAAGTCGTCATCGACGTACACCTCGCTCAACTCGGTCTCATCGACCTTGCGGCGCATCAGCAGGTAGATGATGGTCGCGGCCGTCCAGAAGTAGCTGTAGCTGAAGCCGATGACCGCGAGCATCATCATCACCAGCCACGCGGTCACCAGGAACGCGCCGATGGAGTTCCAGGTGCGCGTCTCCTTGCGGTAGAAGTCGGCCGCTGCCTCCTGCCGATCGACGTAGACCCGGCGCGGGGTGCCGGCGACCGACGGCACGTCGCGCGGCTCGACCGCCACGGGACTGCCTTCCAAAAGCAGTTGCCGCCAGCCGAACGACTCGGGGGCGCGGACGAACAGGTAGTCCGGCTTGCGGTTGGCGTACTCGCTCAAGGGGGCTTGCGACACCGCGAACTTGCCGAGGTACACCGCCAGGCTCGCCACCGTCACCACGAATAGCACCGCCAGGCTGCCCCACAGCAGCGAGACGAGGTTGTACCACAGGTAGCTCACGGGGGCTTGGAACACGTAGCTGTAGCTGCGGCTGACGGTGTCGAGGAAGTCGCTGCCTTCCGCACTCACCGTGGGGTACATCAGCGGGTAGCCGATGAGGCCCACCAGCGCGAACGCGATGAACGCGCCGCCCAGGATCACCAGCGGGAAGCCGAGGCCGTACAGGAACACGTCGCCCAGAATGGGAATCAGCGCCACGAAGCCGTAGAGCGCCATCAGGATCACGATCAGCGCGACGGCGATGACGGGAGCCAAGGGCGAGGCGACGTAATGCACGTAGCGCTTGATCACGTACTTCGCGGCCTGCGGGTAGCTCACGTACTCGGTGCCGGCGTAGTCGGAGGCCGCGAGGCGCGTAATCACCCCCCCGGCGAAGGCCCACACCGCGATCGTCCACACCAGTGCGGCGAGCAGGTAAACCCGCGTCCAGAAACTCAGGTTCGGGTCAAGCATCCGCACGACGGGGAGGAACAGCTTGGTGAACGGCTCGACGAGCACCGGCAGCGTGCCTTCCACGAGCAAGCTGCCTGCCTGGCGCAAGTTCAGCGCCGAGCCGCCGACGACTTCGGAGAGGATGGTGAACGGGTTCTCGCCGCGATACTCGCGCCACGGCATGGTGCGCAGGCGCCCCCCCGGCGCGGCGAGGTCGGCCATGCCGCGCCACTCGCGCGAGTCCTGGGCGAAGCGCCGCTCGGCCTCGAGCCGGTAGTCGGCCTCGGAGTAGTCGTTGCCGTCGATCGTCTTCTTGTTCTGCAACTCGGCGGACACCGTGGCGACCTGGTAGGCCGGGGCGTTGCGATCCGGGGGCTTGTCGCCGTAGTAGCCGAGCACGATCAGCGAAAGAAGATACCACCCGAGCGACATGGCCAGGACGCCGGCGGCGGCCATCAAGAGCTTGCGGGGGTCCAGGGCGATCGGGAAGGCGCGCAGGAGTTCCGGCCAATCAGCAGGGCGGCGCGGCGCGGGGAGGTCGGTGGGGCCAGCGGCCATGCGTGTCCTCGGTCGGGTCTCGACGAATCGGGGCGGGGGCGCGGCCACCCTTAAAGCGGGGGCCGGCGACAGGGGCGAATTGTAGGACTGAGCGCGAGCTTGGCAACGCGAGTCTGGCGCCCCGACTTGGGTTGGGAAACCAGGGCGCCCCCCGCCCGCGACGACCCCCTTGGGGGGCCATCGCAGGCGGGGGGCCGTCCCCGTGGGGAACGCGGTCGCCTCGGACCGAGCCAGGGCGGGGGGACTACGAGTGTCGCCCCGGCCCGGTTCGGGCTTTAGAAGAACAGCCCGACGCCCGCGTTCACCCCGTGGATGATGCGGAAGCCGCGCGTCTCGTACACCGGGTCGATGTTGCTGTAGTTGAACCCGATCGGGTTGCGCATGTCCATTGTGTTGAAGAACATGTTCGCGCTGTACCCGACCCGCAACTGCACCCCCTCGATCGGGTGCCACATCAGGTTCGCCGCGACGTTGACGTTCGGCACGAAGGTGAACTCGTTGCGGCTGAGCTTGTTCTGAATCTGGTTCAGGTCGCTGCCGAGTTTGTACTTCGCCCGCTCCTTGACGACGTTCAGCAGGCCCGCCGCGGTGGTGTCCAGCGCCGCGCTGAAGCCGCTGCCCAGGAACACCTCGTGGCTGCACCCGACGAACGCCCCGTACATGCGCTGGCTGAGGGTGTTGTTGTAGAGCGCCACGTCCTCGGGCTGCGCCACGCCGTCGAGCCGGAAGCTGACCGTGCGCCAGCGGAAGCGCTCCATGAACATGTTGTACTGCGCCCCCGCGAGGCCGTAGATGCGCGAGTACTCGGTCTGGAAGATCGGGCTGCGCACCCCGAGGTTGGCGGCGTTGTACCACTGGTCGAACTGGATGTCCATCACCGAAGCACCGTTCCAGATGCCGTAGAAGTTCCCGCCGATGCTGTTGGCGATGCTCGGGATCGCGGCCTGGCCGGTCGCCCCGAACTGGATGTTCTCGCCGCCCACGTCGAAGCTGGTCTTCACCCCAACCCCCGCGAACTGGGGCGGGAAGTTGTACACCGGCGAGAACAAGAAGGTGTCCGCCAGGTCCGGCCGGGCGTTGAAGTACGGAGTGACCAGCGTGGCCCCGGCGTGGTAGCTCACCTGGTTAATGTGCGTGTAGCTACCGTAAATACTCGTGCCGTCGCCGAAACTGTACCCCAGCCCGAAGGTGACGCCCGGTTGCACGCTCTTGCGTGGGAAGTCGTCGGTGTTGAGCGCCACCTGCCGGTTGCCGATGTAGGTGCCCGGCGTGCCGGTGACGTTGCCGGTGCTGTCCACTAGCCCGCGGTAGGCGACGATCTGCTTGCCCAGCGTGTGCGTCTGGCGCACGAACAGCGCCTCGGCGGTGGCGTAGAACCCGTGCTGGTCCGGCGAGCCGGTCGGCAGGATGTTCGGGATCCGGTCGTCGGCCGGCAGGTGCGGGTAGGCGTAGGTGCCGGACCCCGAGGGCTGCGCGAGCGCCGGCCCCCCGGCCAGCGCCAGCGCCAGCACCGAAGCCAGGCCCAATCCCCCGTGCGAACTGTAGCGCATCATCACATTCCCCCTAAGTGCCGTAGCGACCTCCCCGCCGCCCCGGCTCCCCAACCGATGGCGTGCGGCGCGTCTGCCCGGCGGAGCCGACCCGGAACCCACTCCCCAGAGTGCGGCCCCGAAGCGGCAGCGTCGATGCAAGTGGCGTGGGTAATAGCAAGCGCCCCCGCCCGGTCAACGCCCTTTGGCGCGATTCGGCGCGAATCCGCGCCACTTTTCCCCGCCCCCGGCCAACGACTGGGAACCCCTGCGCGTTCAGGGGTTTCGGGCGGCAAGCCCGGCGGGCTGCGCAAACTCCCGCCGGCCCGGCGCGGTTTTGCCGGCCGCGCCAACCGACGCAGGACTCCCGGCGGGGCGAACCACCCGATCCGGTTGACCCGGCCCGTCGGCGGGACAACAATAGCCGTAATCCACGAACCGGCAGGACGGCCGGGTGCGAGTCACGGTCCACGACTCACGATCCACGAACCACGACCTTCCCCACTACCGCACCAGGGCCGACCATGCTCATCCGATTCGTCCGCGTCCTCGCCGGCTCCGCGACCGTCCTAGGCGGGCTGTCGCTCGCCGCCCCGATGTTCACCGAGTCCGCCCAGGCCCAGACCCGCAACATCCCCGGCGGCAAGTTCCGCGGCCCCGGTTTCCTCCCGCAGGTCATTCCGGGCGCCCTGCGCCCCACCGACCTGATCGTCCCCCCCGGCTACGCCCTCTACGGCTCGCTGAACCAGGCGGCGGGTAGCGGCGGTGGCGGCGGGATCGGCGGGCAGGGCGGCGGGATCCAGGGCGGCATCGGCGGCGGAGTCGGCGGAGTCGGGGGCGGCGTCGGCGGGGTCGGCGGCGGGGCCGGCGGTATCGGGGGGCAAATCGGCGGCGTCGGCGGC
>CAXTPM010000346.1:0-6045 GCA_964245865.1 uncultured Fimbriiglobus sp.
GCTTCTCGCCGGTGTCGGGGTTCCAGAACGGGCAGTCGCACTCGTCGAACTCGTGCACCGGCAGCAGTTCAATCGCCGTGACGCCGAGCCACTTGAGGTACGGCAGTTTCTCGGCCAGCCCCTTGAACGTGCCGGGGTGCGCCACGCCCGAACTCGGGGACTGCGTGAAGCCGCGCACATGCACCTCGTACACCACCGAGTCTTCCAGCGGCGTCAGCGGCGGCGCGTCGTCGCCCCAATCGTAGCGCGGGCGTTCGGCCACGAGACTGCGCCGCGTGGTGCGGTCGGGGTCCACCTCGCAAGTCCCGGCCCACACTTCCCCGCCGGAGACCATCGTACTCGCGGGGTCGATCAGTACGCGCGTCGGGTCGAAGCGGTGCCGCTTCCCCTTCGGCCCATCGACGCGCCAGCCGTAGCTGAACGCCTTCGGCAAGCCCTCGACGCGCACGTGCCAGTGGTCGCCGGTGCGGTTCTTGCGGGGGTCGAGCGCGATCTCGGCCAGCACCGTGGTCGAGTCCGGCGGGCAGACGACCAAACTGACGGCCGTGCCGTGGCGGGAGAGGACCGCGAAGTTCACGCCCCCCTCGGCGCGGCTGGCGCCGAGGGGCAAGGGCTTGCCGCGTTGGGTGGACGGCGACGGGGGTGGCTCGGTCGGCGCAGGGCGTGCGGGCGCGGGGGGCATCGGGCGAGTCCTGGGACGGCATCGGGGCGGTCAGTGTACGGGCGGTCTACGGATCCGTCCCGGTCGGGCCGAACAACGCGCGGACTGTCGGGATTCCGGTCGCGCCGGTGTTAAACTTGAGGCAAAGCCCCCAATTTACGCCGCCTTCATGGAAACCTCATCCGCAGTTGCTAATTATGAGAAGCAGCCCACTCGCCCTCGATTTTCACCTGTGAGACCAAATGATGCTACAACGCTATTTCGCCATCGCGGCGCTCGCGGCACTGGGCGTGGCTGGGGGTGGTGCGGGGGCCAAGGGCCAGGCTCTCCTGAGCGACAACTACTCGACCTTCAACGCCGGCAACTTGGTCGGCCAAAACGGTTACACTCAGCTCGGAACGGCAGCGACTAGCCCGATTCTAGTGTCGGGCGGCTCGGTCGTCCGGCCGCCGGTCGCCGCCGGCTCGGCCGGGGCCGCCGACAGCCAAGACGCCTACAAGTCGTTCACCACCGTCGCCCCCCCGACCGCCGGCACGACCTCGGTCTACGTCGGCTTCTCGCTGCGAGTGAACGCGGCGCAGGCAAACCCGTCGTACTTCTTTGCCCTGAGCGACACCGCGACCGGCTTCGCCAACGAGCGGATCACCGCCAAGACGGGTACGGGCGCGAACACGTTCAACTTCGGCGCCCGCGTGACCGGCCAGGCCGGCTACCCGTTCGTCTACGGCGGCGACCTGAGCCTCGGCCAGACCTACAATCTTGTGGCGAAGGCGAACCTCGTTGCGGGGGCCACGAACGACACCCTCCAGTTGTTCGTCAACCCGACCGCCGCGGACTTGGCTAATAACACCAACGTCTACGCCACGTCGGCTTTCACGAGCGGCACGGCCGCCGACCCGACGGCCTTGGGCATCGCGATCCTGTCGCAGTTCGCCAGCGCCACGGTCGGCCAGAACGGCGTGAGCTTCGACCAACTGGTTGTGTCGCTGAATGCCCCCGATGTGATTCTTGCCCCCGTCCCCGAGCCGGCCACGGTCCTCGCCGCCAGCTCGCTCGCCTTCGCCGGGGTCGGCGCCCTCCGCCGGCGCCGTCGGCAGCAGTTGGCTGCGGCGTAGTTCGCGCCGGTCTGCAGTCCTGTGACTCATCGTGGCCCCGCTCGGTGGGGCCACGGTAGCTAAAATGCCATCACAGTCGCCATAATGAATACTAACTTCCAACTTCATTTGTCCTTCATCGTTTCCACACACACATCTGCTATCCATATGTCATCGACGAAAATTCGCTCTCGATTTTTTACTCCGGCGAGATTTATAATGACGAAGCGACACCTGATGGTAACGGCCGTGACGGTGGCCGCGATGATGACGGGGTTGGCAAGCGGGGAGGCAAGGGGGCAAGTAATCTTCTCGCAATTTAATTTCAATAACGGCACAAACGGCGCATCGTTAACCAGCAGTTCCGCTAGTTCGGGGACCGGCACCTTTTCACTCGTCGGTACCGGGGTGACCGCAACCTACGCCGCCGGTAGCCCGCGAGATACTGCAAGTCCCAACCAGGCGGCCAACGTAACCGGCATCGCTTCGACTGCCCCGTCCGGCAGCGCGGGCGCTCAGGTTTCAACGAGCACAATCGGCTCAACCGCACCGATTCAAATTCAATTCGACTTCCGACAGTCTGGTACGGCGAGTCGATACTTCCAGCTTCAAGCATCAAGCGACGGCTCCACATTCACAAATGTCAGCGGCGGTACGGCGGCATTCGGGAGTACGGGGACGGGCACTCAGAACACTAACACTTCTTTCAGCAGCACCGGCCTTTACTCGAACAACTCCGGCAGCGGTACTCAACAGTTCGTGCAGCAGTTGACCTATACTTTTGCCGCCGGAAGCACTTACGAGAATAACCCGAACTTCGCGTTCCGGTTCGTTGCAGTGTACGACCCGACGACCGGCACGAGTTACACCGGCTCGAACGGCGCGTTCGCCTCGACGGGCACCAATCGATTCGATCTAGTCACGGTGGGCACAGGACTGCCCGTCCCCGTCCCCGAGCCGGCCACCGTCCTCGCCGCCGGCTCCGCCGCCCTCGCCGGGGTCGGCGCCCTCCGCCGGTGCCGCAAACTGGCACCGGCCGTGGCCTAGTCCGCGACCGCCGGCCTACTCCCGAACCCACTCGGCCCCCGCTTAGCCCGCGCTAGGCAGGGGCCGCAGTCGTTGCCCTGAATCCAAACCCCCTACTCATCCATTCTTCATCGAATCCACACATACGGTCACTATGTGTGTTTAGTCAGCGGTAATGCGCCACTGACACTCCGCACCGGCGAGATTCGAGATGACGCAGCGATACTTGGCGACGATGGCCGTGGCGGTGGCCAGCCTGGCGACGGGCGAGGTGGCCTGGGGGCAGACGACCTACGCCCAGAACTTCGACACGCTTCCCGCGAACGGCGCCGCTGTCACGTTTACTACAGTTGCCCCGCAGGGAGTGTTTGCGATTCGTCAGAATGGCGCTGCAACCATCTCGACGAGTAGCGGTAGCTCGACTGGCGGGGGACTTTACAGCCTTGGAGCTACCGACGCCACGGATCGGGCGCTCGGCTCCCTCGGGTCAAGTACAGTGGGCACACTTGGTTACGGGTTCCAATTCCAGAACACCGCGTAACAGTCGGCTATACTGGCGAACAGTGGCGTAAGGGTGGTAAAACCACGTCGGAAATACTTTCCTTCAGCTATAATGTTGCCACAAATCTCCCGACGCTCACGCAATTAGCCGCGAGCGCCGGGACCGTTACCAACGAGGGCGATGTCCCGACCGGATACACCGGCGTCGCCGCACTGAACTTTATGTCGCCCAATAACACGTCGAGCGGGACTGCAATCGACGGTAACGCCTCCGCGAACCGTACCGTGATCGCCCCTGTCACGATCAATTTCACAACGCCGATTGCTGCTGGTCAATATTTAACACTGTATTTTGCGGACCCAGATAGTGCTAGTGCCGACCACATTCTCAGCATCGATGACTTCACTCTATCCAGTCTCGGCACGCTCGCCCCCGCCCCCGTCCCCGAACCGGCTACCGTCCTCGCCGCCGCCTCGCTCGCCCTCGCCGGGGTCGGCGCCCTCCGCCGGCGCCGCAAACTCGTCTCCGCCTAATCTTTCCGCCCCCGCCCGGCCCTGGCCGGGCGGGGGCTCGCTTGCCGGCCCGTCTACGGAATCCAGCTCGTCTCCGCGTCGATCGCCTCGCAGAACCCGGCGAGCAGCCGCGCCGCGTTCTCCAAGTCGTCGAGGTGGCACACCTCGACCGCCGAGTGCATGTAGCGGTTGGGCAATCCGATCAGCCCCGCCGCGACGCCGGCGCGGCTGATCTGGATCGCGTTGGCGTCGGTGCCGGTGGCGCGCGAACTGCCGCGCACTTGAATGGGGATGCCGAGCCTCGTGGCGGTGGCTTCGAGCAGGTCGAACACGCGCGGGTTGATGTTCGGGCCGCGCACCACCACCGGCCCCGCGCCGAGTTTCACGTCGCCGAGCTGCTTCTTGTCGCTGCCAGGTGTATCGGTGGCGTGGCAGACATCGACCGCGATGCCGACCTGCGGGTTGAGGGCATACGTCGCGGTGGTCGCGCCGCGCAGGCCGATCTCCTCGGCGACCGTCGAGACGGCCACCACCTCGGCCGCGTGGGTCTTGCCCTTCAAGAGCCGCACCGCTTCGAGGCAGACCCACAGCCCGGAGCGGTCGTCGAGCGCCGGCGCGGTGACGAGGCCGTTGCGCAGGTGCTTCATGCCTAGCTCGAAGGTCACGGGGTCGCCGTGCCGCACCAGCGTCTCGGCGTCGGCCTGCGACTTCGCGCCGATATCGACCCAGATGTCGGTGAACTCCGGTACTTTGGTCCGCTCGTCGGGCTTCAAGAGGTGGATCGCTTTGCGTGCCACCACCCCCGTCACTGGGCCGGCTTTGCCGTGGACGGTCAGGCGCATCCCCAGCAGCACCTGCATGTCCCAGCCGCCAATCGGCTGGATTGCGAGGAACCCGTCGGCGTCGATGTGGACGACCATGAGCCCGATCTGGTCGCAGTGCCCCGCGAGCATCACCTTCTGCTTGGCGGGGTCGGTGCCGTGCTTGGTGACGAACACGTTCCCGTGCGCGTCGGTGTGCGTGGCGTCCGCGAAGGTGCCGGCGTAGTCGCGCACCACGCGCTGCACGGGCTGCTCGAACCCCGAGGGGCCGGGCGTGGCGAGCAGGCGTTCGAGGAAGGCGAGCGATGCGGGGTCGGGCATGATCGAACTCGGAGTGCGGAGCGCGGAGTGCGGAATGGAAGCATAGGGACAGACGCGCACGAAAGCCCAGTGACGAACGTCGCCGGGTGCCCAGGCTCGGGCAAAGTACCCAGGGATGTTCGTCACTGGGCTTTCGCCGTAGTCTTTCATTCCGCACTCCGCGCTCCGCACTCCGAGTTCGATCATGCCCGACCTCACCCCGCCCGACGCCGGCCCCGTGCTCGACCTGATTAGCGCGTTCCGCCGGTCGCGCGTGATGTTCGCGGCCGTGGAACTCGGCGTGTTCGAGTCGCTCAACGGCCGGTCGAAGGCGCCGGCCGAGTTGGCGGCCGAGTTGAAGTGCGACCCCGACGCGCTCGCCCGGTTGTTGGGCGCGTGCCAAATGCTCGGGCTGCTGGCTCGCGCCGGCGAGCAGTACACGAACACCCCGGCCGCGACGGCCTACCTCACGCGGAGTAGCCCCGAGCGCATGTTGGGGTACGCCAATTACTCCGACGCGGTGCTCTGGAACCTGTGGGCGCACCTCGCCGACGCGGTGCGCGAGGGCACCCACCGCTGGAAGCAGACCTACGGCTGGGACGGCCCGATCTTCTCGCACTTCTACCGCACCGACGCGGCCAAGCGCGAGTTCCTCCTGGGCATGCACGGCTTCGGGCGCATCAGTTCCCCAGTCGTGGTGAACGCCCTGAACCTGGGCGAGTTCCGCACCTTCGTCGATCTCGGCGGCGCCACGGGGCACCTCGCCATCGCCGCGGTCAAGCGCTGGCCGCAGATGCAGGCGGTGGTGTTCGACCTGCCCGACGCGGTGCCCCTGGCGAGCGAGATCGTCGCCGAGAACGGCGTGGCCGACCGGGTGCGCGTCGTCGCCGGCGACTTCTTCGCCGACGACTTGCCGCCGGGCGACCTCTACGCGGTCGGCCGCATCCTGCACGACTGGGCCGAGCCGAAGATTCGCACGCTGCTCAAGCGCATCCACGACGCCTTGCCGAGTGGCGGCGGCGTGCTGATCGCCGAGAAGCTGCTGCGCGACGACGGCGCCGGCCCCGACTGGGCGGTGCTGCAGTCGCTGAACATGCTGGTGTGTACCGAGGGGCGCGAGCGCACCCTG
>CAXTPM010000347.1:0-5578 GCA_964245865.1 uncultured Fimbriiglobus sp.
GTGGCTCATACACCAAACCTATGCGCCCGGCCCCTATTGTGCAGCGACTCTATTGACCCGCACTACCCTCACGCGATGGAGCGATACGCGACGAGCGAGTCGAAAGCGTCGGCCTTCCGGCGGAGTGGACTTTATGCCCAAGCCCATCACGCAGCGACTGTACCGCCCCGCCACACGAGCGGTTCCATTGAGTTTCGGGCCGAAATTGGGCGCGCGGACCAGGGGGCCGACACTGAGGCTAACGCGACGGTGTCGTTCGCACTGCCGCCCTGCTCAGTTCGGAAGGGGTACTGTGAATGTACTGGAAAGGCCTACGCGGTACTGCGACAACCCGCTGCGAAGTGCATCGACTTGCTCGCCTTGCCGGTACGCCCTCGGCGCGGTAAACTGCTTAAAATCCGAGGGCTTTCGGGTAGATCGGCCTTCCGCGTCGGGTTGCTACGGGATCAAGAGGTCGCAGGTTCAAATCCTGTCAGCCCGACTCGACGGAAGTCGTTTGCCGACGCCGATTGCGGCGTACTCCCGGACGGCCGGGGATGCGGCAGAGTCCCCCACTTGTGAGTGGCACTACTCACTCCGGCCAGGAGTCTGACGCCATGCTCCGCTCCAAACTCCTCTCGTACCGACTGCACAAGGCCACCGGCCAGGCCGTCGTCCACAAGGGCAAGTCCCACCACCTCGGCAAGTACAGCACGCTCGGCTGTGCCGCGCCGGCGGCACAGCCGGGGAAGTCCCTCGCAAACTCTGGATTCCACCAGGCTCGTACATGGGGGCTATCGATATGCGGCAAGTCCCGCCAACAACTCAAAAACACTTTTTGAGGTTGGCGATTGTGCCGGTCATAGGCTGCAAATTACTCGGCCGCTTAGACCGCCGAACTGCCCGCCGCACGCCCGGTCGCCAACTCGGCACACGCGCCGCCTGCTCGAACTTGCTTTTTGCTGAGTTCGAGGCGGGTGTGCGTTTGGCCTGCGGTTACCGCTCAGGGCTCCTCCGAACGTCCGCCCTGCGGCCCACCCACCTGCTGGCTGACAAGCGGGCCGGGGCTCGCGTACTAGGGTATCGTGGCAGCCCGTCGCGCGACGGGCCGGGGCACTGCACTATCCGGGAGTTTAGTCGCAAACTGTACGACACCTCGAAGGCCGAAAGGCGTCGCATCCCAGATTTGGCCGACAAACTGGCCCGCAAAGCGGAGCCGCGCAAGGTTCCGACGCCAGTGCCCTCCAAACGCCGCCACCCGACGCAGTTGGATCGGTCGCCGTCATCAGACGCTAGTGACTCGCCCAACTCAGCTAGTCGCACTTTGCGCCCGTCACACCGTCTGTACTACACCGAACCGTGCTGCCCCGCCCGAATGATACCCGTCCGCCACACTGGGGTTGAAGGCGGCGGGAATCCCGAGCCGTCCGGCCGGGAGCGGTGAAAGTTTCTGCGTCAATTTCGTTTACCGCGTCGAGTAGTCCACCCGGACACCCTGCGATGTCCCGCCTCATAGTCCCGCGCCGCGGCTCGCCAAGTGGCCAGAGTGGACTACGAAGCCACGCGAAGTCGGCGACTCAACCGCCGCTCGGTACTCCCAGCGCCGCCGCAGCCGCGCCGCCGGGGACCACGCCCCACGCCGACGCCAGTCTCACGCGCTCACCGGCCGATGCCCCGGCGAACTCGCGGATCATCAGCGCCAAAGCAGGCGAAAGGGCCACGGCTGCACCGCCATCGCTGACTGCACCGCTTTCTGCACCACCCGCCGCCGTACCCTCGCCCGAACTGCCACCGTTCACAGCACTTGCGTCGTTCGCGTCGAATCCCCGCAGGGTCATTAAGTCGTTCAGACCCACTGCGCAGTGTGGTTCGGGCGGACAGTAGCGGACTGGTGCCCCCGGAAGCCTACAACCTGTAGGACTCTGGGGGTGCCAGTCCGCTACTGTATTCCTGGGCCGCTTGCGACTGAACCAGACTCCGCGCCGCCCAATCGGCCGCGGCGGACGCACCGCGTCGTTTACGGAAGGCGCGCCCCGTTCGCCCCGACCCGCGTCGGGATTCGGGGCGAACAAAGCGCGGGGTCGCATCCGCCCGCGCGGCGGGCGCCGCGATTGCAACTCCGCACGGGACGACCCGCCTCCTTCCTGCAATGGGTGCCCGCGGATGATGCTCCCAGAAATCGACCTGCCGAAACTCGCCAGGGTGGCTGGGTCCGCCGTCGGCATCATCATCGCCACCGCGATCCCGCTGTCGTGGATCACCGCCCGCCACGTCCCGGCGTTCGACCGGTAACGCAAGCTGGCCGACGAGTTCCGCAACCAAGGCGACCGCAACACCCGCCGCTCGGCGAGCAGGTGGACGGCTACCGGGGGCGCCTGCGCTACCTCAACCGCGCGTCGCTGTTGCTCTGCTGGGTCATGGTGCTGGCGGTGCTCATCTCGAGTATTTCACTCATCTACCCCGACCAGAAGTGGGTTGCGGCCCCTGGGGCTGCGTGCCTGCTCGCGGCGCTGCTCCTGGATGTCGGCGCGGTCTGGTGCGTGGTCGCGGAGAACGGCATCGACCGGCGGGCGATCGAGGCCGAGGCGCTGGACTTGGACGAGGCCGACTCCGCCGAGAGGGCGACCCAGCCGCAGGGGCAAGGGGCATGACGACGCGGCGGGAGTTCTTTTGGGGGCCGGGGTGGCGGGGCTAGGTCTCGCCGGCGGGTGCCGGCGCGGCTCGGGCCGGCCGGTCGTCGGCTTCGCCCAGATCGACACCGGCGGCGTCTGGCGCGCGGCCGAGACCCAGAGCGTGCGCGACAGTACCGGACGCTTCGAGCTGGTGGTCGCCGACGCTCAGGACCAGACCGTCAAGCAGATCGGCGACGTGGAGGACCTCCTCGCCCGCCGCGCGGTGGCGGTGTTCGTCGCCCCGCGCGACGCCGACGGCCTCGAACCCGCGCTCGACGCCGCCCGGCACGCCGGCACCCCGGTCATCCTCGTGGACCGCGAGGCCGACGGCACGGCGGGCATCGATTACGTCACTTTCGTCGGCTCTGACCTCGTTGCACAGCGGCACCGGGCCGGTGAGTGGCTGGCCCAGGCCACTGGGGGCCGGGCCGGGGTGTCGAACTGACCGGCACGCCGGGGTCGTCGGTGGCGCGCGACCGCGCGGCCGGGTTCCGGCAGGGGTTCAGTGGGCACCCAGGGGTGCGCGTCGTGGCGTCGCAGACCGGCTCGTTCTCGCGCTCGGCCGGGCAGGCGGTGCTGGCCAACGTGCTCCAGGCGGTCGGGCGCGGGGCGACGGCGGTGTTCGCCCACAACGACGAGATGGCCCTCGGGGCGGTGCAGGCGATCCGGGCCGTCGGGCGGGTGCCGGGCGGCGACGTGCTGGTCGTCTCCATCGACGGCCAGCGCACCGCACTCGAAGCCGTGGCGCGCGGGGAGATCGGCTGCACAGTCGAGTTTAGCCCGCGCCTCGGCCCGGCGGCGTTCGCGGTACTCGAAGACCTCCTCGCCGGGCGCCCCGTGCCGCCGCGCATTGTGCTGCCGGATCGGCTGTTCGACCGCACCAACGCCGCCGCCGCGGCGCCGGAGAGTTACTAGAATCGCGGGTGGCCCGGCCCCCGACCCGACGCGAGGAGCCTGCCGTGCCGCCCGACCCGGTGCTCGAGATGCGCGGCGTCCGCAAGACGTTCGGAGCGACCGTCGCGCTCGACGGGGTCGATTTCAACCTCGCGGCCGGCGAAGTCCACGCGCTGGTCGGCGAGAACGGGGCGGGCAAATCAACGCTCATCCGGGTGCTCACCGGCGTGACCCGGCCGGACTCGGGTACCGTCACGCTGCTCGGCCGGCCGACTTCCGCTCGCCGCGGGAGGCGAACCGGGCCGGGGTCGCGGCGGTGTGCCAGGAACTCCCCCTGCTCGGGCGCTTGAGCGTCGCCGAGAACGTGCTTTTGGGGCGCGAGCCGACCCGCCGGGGGCTGATCGACCGCCGCCGGCTGCACGCCGAGGCCCGCGCGGTCCTGGAGCGGCTCGGCCTCGACATCGACCCAGAAGCCGTGCTCGGCACCCTCCCCGTCGCCCGGCGGCAGTTGGTCGCGGTCGCGCGCGGCGTCGCCGTCGGTGACCGCGTGCTGGTACTCGACGAGCCGACCAGCGCGCTCGGGCCGAAGGAGGTCGAGGCGATCTACGGGGCGGTGCGGCGCGCCGCGGCCGGGGGGACGGCGGTCGTGTACGTCAGCCACCGCTTCGACGAGTTGTACGCGCTCTGCGACGCCGTGACCGTGCTGCGCGACGGCCGGCCCGCCGCTGCTGCGCGCCACGGGCATCGCTCGCCACCCTGGAGCGGGCGTCAGCGCCGAGGTGCGCGCCGGCGAGGTCGTCGGCCTCGCCGGGCTGCTCGGCTCGGGGCGCTCGACCGTGCTGCGGGCGCTGTTCGGCCTCGACCCGCTCCCCGAGGGCACCGTCGAGGTCGCCGGGCACACGCTGAACCCGCGCTCCCCCGCCGAGGCCATGCACGCGGGCGTCGGGTTCCTGCCAGAAGACCGGCGCGGAGGGGGTGGTGCCCGAGATGTCGGTGCGCGAGAACCTCACGCTCGCCGCGCTGCCGATTGTCCGGCGGGAACCAGCAGAAGGTGCTGCTCGCCCGCTGGCTCTGCCGCGCGCCGCAACTCTTGCTGCTGGACGAGCCGACGCGGGGGATCGATGTCGGGGCGCGGGGCGAGATTCAGGCGCGGGTGCGCGAACTCGGCGACGCCGGGATGACGCTGGTGCTGGCCACCGGCGGGGTCGATCGGTCGGTCGGGTCGGTGATGGCGCTCGCGGCCGGGGTGGCCGCGGCGGTGATGCCCCACGGCGGGCCGTGGGCGGCGGGCGTGGCCGGACTCGCCGCCGGGGCGGGGGTCGGGCTGTTCAACGGGCGGGTGATTACGCGCTACCGCATCGAGCCGTTCGTCGCCGCCCTGGGGACGATGACGGCCACGCGCGGGCTGGCGCAGGCGGCGTGCGGCGGGGGGGCGGTGCCGCTCGACAGCCCAGGGTTCGAGGCCGCGCTAGGCAAGGGGTTCGTCGGCCCGGTGCCGGTGCCCGTGGTGCTCGCGGCCAGCGCGGTGTTAGTGGCCGCGTTCGTGCTGAAGGCCACGCCGCTCGGGCGCTACCTGCTGGCGGTCGGCGGCAACGCCGGGGCGGCGCGGGCATCCGGGGTGCCGGTGCAGAAGTCGGTGGCGCTGGCGTTCGCGGGCAGCGGGGCGCTCGCGGGACTCGCCGGGCTGGCCGACGCGGCCAGGCTGGGCGCGGCCGACCCCGGTGAACCTCGGCGGGATGATGGAGTTCATCGCCGTCGCCGGGGCGGTGATCGGCGGGACGCCCCTGCGCAGCGGGCGGGCGGGCGCGGCCGCTCGGCACGGCGGTCGGCGTGCTCATCCTGAGTGTGATCGGCGCGTGTTCGTCAACTTCCCGCGCTGGGGCGACGACGTGCCGTTCACCGTGGCCGAGGTAAAGGACGGCCGGGCGACCGCGTACCCCGACGCCAAGTTCGCGGCCCTCAACCAAGCCGACCCGGCCAACTGCCTGGTGTCGGTGCAGAGCGTGGTGATCGACCCCGCGGATCGGCTCTGG
>CAXTPM010000347.1:5588-6006 GCA_964245865.1 uncultured Fimbriiglobus sp.
ATTCTCGACACTGGCGTGGTGGAGTTCGGGCTAGTGCTACCCGGCGGGGCGAAGCTGGTGTGCGTCGATCTGGCGACCAACAAGGTCGTGAGGTCGATTCCGTTCCCGCCGGAGGTCGCGCGGTTCACGAGCTACTTGAACGATGTCCGGTTCGACCTCTCGAAAGGCGCGGCCGGGGTGGCGTACCTCACCGACTCGGCGATGAAGGGCGACTCGGGCCTGGTCGTAGTGGACTTAGCCACCGGCGCGAGCCGCCGTCGCCTCAGCGGCCACCCCTCGACCAAGCCCGACCCGGACTTCGTAGCAATTGTGGAGGGCCGGCCGCTGTACGAGCGCAAGCCCGGCGAGGCGTCCAAGCCCATTGCGTTCAGCGCCGACGGCATCGCGCTCGGGGCCGGCGGCGACTTCCTGTACTACT
>CAXTPM010000348.1:0-5088 GCA_964245865.1 uncultured Fimbriiglobus sp.
CGCAAGACTGGGCAGCACCGGGACCACTCGGAGGGCACCGCCGTGGCCGACCTCGTCACCGCCGGGATCGATGTCTCGAAGGGCCACCTCGACGTGGCCGCCCGCCTCGGCGGCACCTTCCGCGTCCCCAACGACCCGGACGGGGTCGCCGACCTGGTCGCCCGCCTCGAGGCCGTCGGCCCGTCGCTGGTCGTGCTGGAGGCGACCGGCGGGTACGAGGCCGCCGCCCTCGCGGCCCTCCTCGCGGCCGGTCTTCCGGCGGCCGTGGTCAACCCCCGCCGGGTCCGGCAGTTCGCCTCGGGGATCGGCCAGCACGCCAAGACCGACCCGATCGACGCCGCGGTCCTGGCCCACTTCGCGGCCGTCGCCGCCCCGCCCCCGGCCGCACCGGCCGACGCCGACCGGGCGGAGCTGGCGGCCCTCCTGGACCGCCGCCGGCAGCTCCTGGGCATGCGGGTGGCCGAGGGGAACCGCCTCCGGCCCGGCCTCCCGGCCGCCGTCCGCGAGGGGGTCGAGGCCCACGTCGCCTGGCTCGACGGGCAGGTCAGGGCGATCGACACGGAGGTCGCCGCGGCCGTCCGCCGGGCCCCGGCGTGGCGGGACAAGGACCGGCTCCTGCGGTCGATCAAGGGGGTCGGGCAGGTCAGCCACACGCTGCTGGCCGACCTGCCCGAGCTGGGAGCGCTGCCGCCGGGGAAGCTGGCGGCGCTGGCCGGGCTGGCCCCGTTCGCGGCCGACAGCGGCCGGAAGCGCGGGGACCGGCACATCCGGGGCGGGCGGCGGGAGGTGCGGCGGGCGCTGTACATGGCCGCGCTAGCGGTGGCCAGGGTGCCGGGGCCGCTGCGGGACTTCGCCCAGCGGCTGAAGGCGAGGGGCAAGGCGTCGAAGGTCGTGCCGGTCGCGGTCGCCCGGAAGCTGCTCGTGATCGCCAACGCCGTCGTCCGGGACGGCCGGGCGTGGAACCCAAATCTGGCTACGGCAGCTTGACTTCGAACACAGTCGCTGGTTCGGCGTGCCTTTGCGGGCCGAGGGCTACAGCCGAAGGTGTGCCCCAACCACCGCCGCCAGCACATCCAACGGAACCGGACACCCGTCGGCGGGGTTGCCGTTAAACGTGACCCGCGCCCCGCCCGGCAGCACCTCGACCCCGTACACGTTGTACTGCATCGACCACTCGGGGACGCGGCCGTCCTGCACGTCCCACACCGCCTCCAGCAGCTCGGCCGCGGAGTCGGGCCAGCCGGCCAAGTCGGTGAGGAGCGCCCGCGTCCACTCTGCGGCGTCAGTCTCGTTATCGGGTGGAAAGCGCACCACCATCGACGCCCTCCGCCGCCGAACGACCCAGCTCAGCGGCAGCAGGGGCCGATGAGCACTGGCAGTGATGATAACCAGTACGGCCCCTGCTGTCCGCTGCAGCGCCTGGTTCAGGGTCTCCGGCGGGGCCGGGCCTGCGTGCCGGGAACTTCAGCCCAGATAGTCTATCCCACAGCCACCGCGACAAGCCCGTTTTCTGCCGATGGTGTCGGGGCCTCCCGACCCGCTGGTTCGATTGGGACGGGGAGCGATGTCGGCCCTGTCGTTTGGTGACGACCCGGTGTCACTCGACTCCGTGTTGATCCCGTTGGGACGGCTGGAACCACTCGCCGACTCCCCTCGCGGTGGCCCGTTGACGCCCGCCCCTTCCACAGCACGAGGGCCGATCATGGCGGCTTCCGCGTCCCCCGTCGCCGGCATCGATGCCGGCGACTCCACCCACTGGGTCTGCGTCGGCGAACGCCCCGACGACCCGTGCGAGTTCCCCGCCCACACCGCCGGGCTGCGCGAACTGGTGCACTGGCTGCGACAGCGCGGCGTCGCCGGCGTCGCCCTGGAGGCCAGCGGCGTCTACGGACGGGTGCTGCACCTCACCCTGCCCGAGGCCGGGCTGAATCCGCGGGTCACCTCCCCCAAGTTCACCCGCCAGGTCCAGGGTCGGCCCAAGACCGACCGGCGCGACTGCCAGTGGATCTGGCGGCTGCACTCGCCCGGCCTGCCCCCGCCGATCTTCGAACCCGACGACGCCACCCAGACGCTCCGTGACCTCGTCCGCCAACGCGGCAACCTGGTGCGCCTCTCGGGCCAGCACGTCCAGCGGATGCAGAAGTCGCTGGAGCTGATGAACCTCAAGCTGACCCGCGTCGTCGGCGACATCACCGGCGTCACCGGCCTGAAGGTCATCCACGCCGTCCTGGCGGGCGAACGCGATCCGCTGGTGCTGGCCGGACTCCGGGACCGCCGCTGCAAGAAGAGCGTGGAGGAGATCGCCACCGCCCTGGACGGACGCTACCGGCCCGAGCACCTCACGGCCCTGCGGCTGCACGTGCAGTTGTGGGACCAGTACCGCCTGGCGATCGCGGAGCTGGACACCGAGATCGACACCCACCTGAAGTCGATGAGGAAGACCACCGCGCTGCCGCCGCTGCCGGCCAAGCCGCGGGTGCGCGGCCGCAAGCCGCACGATCCGGGCTTCGATGTGCGGACGGCGTTGTACCTGGCCACCGGCGTGGACCTGACGGTGATCGAGGGGATCGACGAGATCCACGCCCTGACGCTGGTGAGCGAGCTGGGCGGCGACTTCGCCAAGTGGCCGACGGCGAAGCACTTCAGCAGTTGGCTGGGGCTGTGCCCCAACTTCAAGCAGACCGGCGGCAAGGTGAAGTCGAGTGCGACGCGCAAGGGCAAGAGCCGGGCGGCCCACGCCCTGCGGCTGGCGGCGTGGGGGCTGATGCGGAGCGCGTCCGGGTTGGGTTGTTATCTGCGTCGGCAGCGGGGCCGGCTGGGGGCACCCAAGGCGATCACGGCCACGGCGCACAAGCTGGCGCGGGTCGTGTACCACCTGGTGCGCTACGGCGGGGCGTACGTGAGGCAGAGCGAAGCCGAGTACACCGAGCAGACGCGACAGCGGTTGGAGAAGGGCCTGCGCCGCCGGGCGAGGGAGCTGGGCTACGAGGTGGTGAAGAAGGCGGGGGAAGCCGGACCCCCGGTGCTGTCGGTGTGACAGTGAGGCGTCGGTGACGGGTTCGGGCCGAGTCGGGGATCAGCAGACCGGAGTCGTGCGAGTTCTGCCGGCGGCGGGTCGGGGTCCCCACGCCCCGAGACTGAAAACCGAAGGCGAAGAGTCAGTCACACCCAACTGTCAACAGACAAAGTTCCTGGGGCGGCGGGGCGAGCGGCTCAGTCGAGGGATGCAGCCGATGACGGGTGCTGCGCTCGACCCGAGCGACGCGCACGCGACTATACCTCGCCGCCGCCGAGTTGGGTTGTCGGCCCCGGCGAACGGTTTTGCCGCTTGACGATCCGGCGTCGTCCCGCTAGCCTAGGCTAGCAAGGCAAATCCGCGCGGACGTAACTCACGAGTTGGTACGCGCCCGCAGCGCGCTCACTCCTAGTTCGGCTTTAGGAATCCGGCACCGCGTCAGCCGTCAAGACGCACGCGATGGGCTTGCGAGTAGTCGTCGGCGAGAGCGAGTCGGTCAAGGACGCATTGCGCCGGCTGGCCCGGCGGATGTGGGACGAGGGCGTCTCCGACGAGCTACGGCTGCGCGGCCCGTTCGAGGGCCGATTCGAGTCCCGCCGGGCGTTGCGGCGGGGGCGGCGGGGGGCCAAGAGGGAGCAGGAGTTGGTCCGCGCGTCGCGGGAAAATCTGGGTGCGGCCCCCAGCAGCACGCGGGCGACCCAACCAGGCGCCGCAGCGGGCACCGGGGACCGCATAGTCTAGTATGGGTTCGTAGCTCCCCCGGTCCCCAGTGGTGCCGAGCTTGTCGTTCGGCGGCGGTTCCCAACTCCGGCCTGAAACCCCGCACCTCACATTTTAGAATGGGAACCGACATGCCCATCCCACCCCGCCCGTACTTGTTCGCGGCACTCGCCGGCGCCGCCCTTTGCCTCGGGGTCGCCGCCAGTCCGGCCACTCCGGTGCCTCAGGAGAGGCCGGCCGACGCGGTCGCCCGCCGGTTCCTCGCCCACCTCGCCGGCAACGGGCCGGTCGCAGGGGAGTTCCGGGTCGAAACCGAGATCGACGCCGCGCGGCGACAGCAATTCCTCCCTCCCCTCCCCGCACGGCCGGGCATTCAAGTCGTCCCCGAGCCGGCCAAGCAGGCGCTCGTCTGCCGGTGGGCGTGGGCACCCGGCCGGGAGGTGTGCCAGGCGCTGCCGGGGTCGGCCGGGGGCAACCTGTACGGCCTGCTCACGTTGCCCGGCGGGTCGCTGCTGGGCATCAACGACGGCCAGTACAACCTGACCGAATCCGAAGTGTTCGGCGCCGCGCACGCGCGCCCGGCCTGCTTCTACTTCCTCGACGGCGGGCAGCACTGGCCGGCCAACCTCGCCGGGGCCGAGTTCGGCCTGGAACCCGCGAAGGGCCACCCGCCCGGCTTCGTCACGCTCGTGGCCACCACCGCCGGGCGGCGGGCGAAGCTCGTAGTCGGGCAGGCCACGGGGCACCTCCGCGAGGCGAGCGTCTACTACGGCGACGCGCTGTCGTGGAAACTCGTGGTCGAGGAGTTGGCGGTCAGCGAGGCGGGCGACCGCGCGTTCCCGAAGAAGGCCCGCACGGCCGTCTACCTGCCCGGCAGCGACGCGCCGTTCCGCCAGGCGGTCCTGACGGCGAGCCGGCTCGACTTCCCCACCGGGGACGATGCGGCGAAGGAGTTCCACTTCCCCGTGCGGAAAGGCGCGATCATCGGGGACCGGGTTCGGAACATGGCGATCCTCCCCGACGCCGAGACGGACGCGGCGGACATCATCACGAAAGACCTGCCCAGGGTGCCGTTCTCGAAGCCCGGCCCGTAGGGCGGACGGCGCCGCCGGCTCACGCCACGGCCACCTCGAACGCCGCCGCCGTCTTGCCCGCCGCGCCCGCCCAGGTGAACTCCGCCAGCCGCGCGCTCCCCGCCTCGACTAGCCGGGCGCGGTAAGCGGCGTCCGTCCCGAGAACGGCGAGGCCGGCCACAATCTGCTCGATGTCCGATGCGTCCACCAGGTGCGCAGCCCCGCCGGCCACCTCCGGCAGACTCGTGCGGTCCCCGGCGAGCACCGGCGTGCGGCAGA
>CAXTPM010000348.1:5098-6003 GCA_964245865.1 uncultured Fimbriiglobus sp.
GGGTATCTGCAGGCCGGCGCGCTTGGGCACGAGCTTGCCCAGGTCGAGGTTGGTCCAGACGAAGGCGTCGAGGATCGGTAGACCGAACCCCTCGGAGTGCGACGGGAACACTAATGCCCGCGACCCGCTCAATAAGGGCGCCAGCCAGTCCTCAGCGATGTAGCCGACCAGGTGGCACTGCGCCGCGACGCCGAGTTCGCCGGCGAGCGCCCGGAACGACGCGAGCGCCGCGGGCTGGATGCCGACGAGCACCAGATGGACCTCGCGCCGCAAGTCCGCCGGGAGTTGGGCGTAGGCGCGCAACAACGTGGCGGTGTTCTTGCGCGGGTCGGCCGCGCCGAAGCCGAAGAAGTACGCCCGCCCCGCCGGCACGCCGGCCTCCCGCCGCGCGGCGTCCAACTGGGTCGGGTCGGTCACGAGCGCTAGCTTCGGGTCGGGCGCCCAGGGCGTCACGTGCACGCGCGACTCCGGCACGCCCAACAGTTCCACCAGCCGCCCCGCGACCCACCGGCTCGGGGTGAGGATCACCCGCGCCCGCCCCGCCGTGGCACGGGTGCGGGCCAGCCACGCCTTCGACTCGGGCAGGTCCGGCGTCAGTTCGTAGGGGATCAGGTCGTGCAGGGTCACGGCCAAGGGCGTCGGCGCCCAGGTCGGCCCGCCGTTGGCCGGGGCGTGTAGGAGGCCCGCGCCGCCGAGCCTGGCGGCACCCACGAGGGCGAAGCGTTCCCAACTGTTGGCCCGGCTCGACCCTGGGAAGTCGAGGCGCGCCGCCCGCACGTTGGCGCGCCCCTCGAACTCCGGCGCGCGGCAGTCGCGGTCGTGGTAGAAGACGAACTCCCACTCGGGTTTTCGGCGCGCCAGTTCGTCGTAGAGTAGCGCGAGCGTTTTGCCGATGCCGCGCCGGT
>CAXTPM010000349.1:0-5970 GCA_964245865.1 uncultured Fimbriiglobus sp.
TGAGCCTCACCAGTTCGCGCTCGCGCGTCGAGCGCACCGGCGCCGGCAGGTCCACTCCCGGCCACGGCCCGGCGGCGCCGGCGACCGTGGCGCGCGGGGCACTCAGCCACCCCGCCGCGAGCGCGACTAGCCCCAACGCCGCGGCGAGAGCGAGGTGTTTGGCCCCGAGGCGGCCCGGCCCCTCCCCAGCCGCGGCCAGCAGCGGCGAGATCGACTGACCGACCCCGACGCGCGCCAAGTCCTGGTGCAACTCGTGCGCGGTCTGGTATCGGTCGGCGGGGCGCTTCGCCAGGAGGCGCGCCACCACCGCCCCCAGCCCCGGCGGCAGGTCCGGCCGCGCGTCGCCTAGGTCCGGCGGCGGCGTCTGCACGTGGTGCATCGACACCTCGAACGCCGTCGCCCCGCCGAACGGCGGCTCCCCCGCCAAAAGATGGTACGCCGTCACGCCCAACGAATACAGGTCCGAGCGGTGATCGACCACGAGGCCGCGCACCTGTTCGGGGGACATGTACAAAGGCGTGCCGAGCGTCATTCCACTTTGCGTAAGGTTCAGCGCCCGCCCGTCGGATTGGGTCAGGCGCGACAGCCCGAAGTCGGTGACTTTCACCCGCCCCGTCGCGTCGATCAGCACGTTCTCCGGCTTGATGTCGCGGTGGACGATCCCCGCCAGCCGGGCGCGCTCCAGCGCCTCGGCGAGTTGCACGAGTATGGACAGCGCCTCGCCGGGTTCGACCTCGCCGACCCGCGCCAGGTACTCGCGCAGGTTCTCGCCCTCGACGTACTCGAGCGCGATGTAGTGCAGCCCCTCGTGTTCGCCGGCCGCGTAGACCTGCACGATCTGCTCGTGCGCCAGCCGCGCCGAGGCCTCCGCTTCGGCGCGGAAGCGCGCGAGCGCCACGGGGTCGTGCGTGAGTTCGGGGCGCAGCAGCTTGAGCGCGACGGGGCGCTTGAGCGACAGTTGCTCGGCGAGGTAGACCTGCCCCATGCCGCCCGCGCCCAGGCGCCGCGTCAGCCGGAAGTCGCCGAGCGTGCGGCCGGTGAGGTCGCCGAGGTCATCGTCGGGCATGAAAGTCCCCGAGCGGGGGCGTCAGCCCTCCGCGTCTGGCACTCGTGGTGGATAGACGCGGAGGGCTGACGCCCCCCGCTCGGGGACTTCCCCCGCCGCCTACTTCGCCACCACGTCGGTGCCGCCCTCGACCGTGAAGTAGAACCCGTGCGGCCCGTCGCCGTTGGTCACCAGCAACTCCACGGGGTTCGCCCCCTTCTTGAGCTTCACCTTCACGGTGTCCTTCTGCTCGTCGGCCGCGAGGTGGCGGGTGTGCTTGAGGACTACCTTGCCGTTGACGCTCAGTCGGCAGGCGTCGTCGGTGCCGACGACGAGGCTCACCTCCTGCTCGGTCGGCGACTCCAGCGTGATCGTCATCACCGACATCGACTTCTCGGCCGCGTCGCCGTGCAACTCGGCCAGATCGACGTAGCCCTTGTCGTCGGGCTTCGCGGTCGCCTTCTTGGCCTTGGCCAGCACGTCGGCCTTCACGCCGTCCTCGACGGTCGCGTCGTCCTCGGCCGGGATCGGCCCGCGCACCTTCCACTCCTTCGGCGTCACGGTGGCCGATTGCAGCGTGGCGAGGTACTCCACGAGGTCGATCAACTCGTCCTCGGTGAGCGTGGACACCAGCCCCTCGGGCATCAGCGACACCAGCGACTTCTTGCGCTCGGTCCCCTTGATCGGCAGCGGGTAATCTTTGCCGTTGGCGTCGCGCAGCGTCACCGTCGTCTCGGTCTCGCCGGTGATGAGGCCGCTGAGCACTTGCCCGTCTTCGGTCTCGGCGGTCCAAGTCGCGTACTGGTCGGCGATGGCCTTCGAGGGGTACAGGATGCTGTCGTAGAGGTTCTCCTTCGACCCCTTCTTGCCGATCAGCGACAAGTCCGGCCCGATCTGCCCCCCCTGCCCCTGCACCATGTGGCACTTCAGGCACTGCAACTCGCCCGTCGCAGACGCCAGCATGAGCTTCTTACCGTTCTCGGCGTTGCCGCTGCGTTGGGCCAGACTGTTGGAGCTGGGCAGGTGCTTGGCATCGAGCTTAGTCGTCGTGGGGAACAGGATCATCGCCTTGTTCCGCTCACCCTGGAACGGCGAGCTGCGCAACAGTCGCCCGGCGGTTCCGACGACGCTCGCCGGCAGTTGCTTCTTCTCCTGCAAGCTCAGCAGGAACCCCGTGCCGCCCCGACTTCCGGCGAGGGCCGTAACGGCCGCGTCGCGCAACTCCGCCGGCGCCTTGGCGTCGCTCAGCAGCGGTTCGAGGGCCGCGAGCGCCTGCTTCGACCCCGCCGAGTTGCCGTTGCCCACAATCTGCGCCGCGAGCGCCTGAATGACCGCCGGCGCGACCGACGCATCGGCGCGTAGCGGCGTCAGGGCCGCGACCGATTCGGCGTCCGGGAACGCGGCGAACGTGCCGACGGCCTCGGCGCGGATGCCGGCGGCGAGTTTCGAGTCGGCGGCAATCTTCGCCACCACCGGGCGGAACTCGCCGAGTTTCGCGGCCTTCACGAGTTGCAGGCCTAGCGTGGGGTTCGGCATCGCGAGCAAGTCGGCCACGGCCGACTTGCACTCCGGCGCGCTTGCGAGTTGCGCCCACTTCCAGGCAGGAACAGCTTAAGCTGTTCCAGCGCTTTGCTGCGCACCTCGCCTGGGTGCGTACTCGAAGTGGCCAGCGCCAGCATCGTCCTACCTGCCGCGATGTCGTCGGACGCCGCGAGAATCTCGACGATGCGCGCCTTCTGCGCGGCCGTCAGCTTCGGGTCGGCCAGCAGTTCGCCGAGGCGCGGCAGCATCGACTTGGGGCGGAGTTCCCACACCAGATCGGCCACCTTGTCGTCCCAGGCGGGGAACACTTGGCCGAAATACTTGAGGATGGCGTCGCGGCGGGCGGGGTTGGTGCCGCAGGCGATGTTCAAGGCGGCGCGGTACATTGGGTCGCCGTCGTACTTCAGCGCGAGGGCGTAGAAGCCGCTCACCACTTGGTCGGTCGCCTCGTCGGTAACGGGGATTTTACGGGCGTACACGGCCCACTCGCGCAGTTGGGCGGGGTCGAGTCGGCCGGCGGCGACGGACTGCGCGAACGCCCGGTCGAAGCCGACGGCGGGCTTGCCGGCCGGCGAGAAGTAGTCGTCGGCGAGCCGCGCGGCCATCAGTTTCACCCGCAGGTTCGGGTCGCCGTTCAACTCCTTGACCAGCGCGCCGGTTTGCGCGCGGGACGGGTCGAGTCGGGCCGTCATCCAAGTCAGGCGGCTGAGCGTGACCTCGTCCGGTTTGGCCGTCCGGCCCCCGTCGAACAGGAACGACATCGCGCCCGTCGCCGGCTTGAACTCGGCCACTCTCATAGCAGCGGTCGCCCGCACCGCCGTACACGGCGACGCAACGGCCGCCAGCACACCGGCCGGCGTTGCGACCTCGAACGCCGGCACCTTGTACGCCATCTGCCCCTTCGGCGCCAGCCGGTAAATCCGCCCGCGCGTGTGGTCGCCCATGCCGTGCCCACCGACGCCGGGGTCGTACCAGTCGGCGACGAAGATGCTGCCGTCCGGCGCCACGCACACATCACTCGGCCGGAACCAGTTGTCCGTGCTAGTCAGCAGCAAAGTCTTATCCAGGGTGTAGCCCGCGCCCTTCGGGATGCGCTTGAACGCCCGCACCTCGCGTGGCCCGGCGTCGCAGTGCAACAGTTGGCCGCTCAAGTTGGGGATCAGGCTCCCCTCGTAGAACGCGATGCCCGTCGGGCTGCCGAAGCCGGTGCGCAGCGTCTTGTGGACGACCCCCGGCTGCTCCTCGTGCCAGTGCGATTGGCCGGCGCCGCGCGGCCAGTAGCCGTAGTTGCCGCCGGGCATGACGTGGCAAATGCGCGTCTGCTGGTTGCCGTCGTCGTCGTTGTCGCTGCACCAGATCTCGCCGAAGCTATCGACGCACGCCTCGTAGTTGTTGCGGAAGTTGTGGGCGATCAGTTCGAGGTTGTTGCCGTCCAAGTCCACGCGCCACACCGTCCCCGCCTGGCAATCACCGGGCGACTTGGTGGTGACGAACTTCCGCCCCTGGCCGTTCTTCGACTGCAACCCCGTGACGCCCTGGTCGCCGACGGTGAAGTAAATCTTGCCGTCCGGCCCAGTGGTCAGGCCGTGCACGCCGTGGTCGTGGTCGAAGCCGCCGAAGCCGGTGAGGAACTTCGACGGCGGGCCGTCGGCCTTGCCGTCCCCGTCCGCGTCGGTGAACTCCAGAATGTCCGGCGACTGCGCCACTAGCACCCGGCACGCCTTCGGGTTCTTCGCCCCCGGCAGCGGCAGCACCATCACGCTCAAGGGACCGTAAAGCTCCCTGCCCTGGTAGAACACCTCCGACTTGTCCGCCTTGCCGTCGCCGTCCACGTCCGTCAAGATGACGATGCGGTCCCCCGCTTCGCGCAAGATCGGCCGCTTGAAGTTCACGCGCCGGTAGTTCACCGCTTCCGCCACCCAAACGCGGCCGAACGGGTCGATGTCGATGGCGGTGGGGTTCACCAGCATCGGCTCGCTGGCGAACAGGTGCACCGCCAGCCCCTCGCCGGGCGTGAGCGTGGCGAGCGACTTTTCGGGCGGGACTTGCGCGAGCGAGACGGGGGCGCAGGCCAACAACAGGGCGAGCGCGGCGAGACGGCGGGGCATGGCGGACCTCGGGGGAGACGGGTCAGGGTGAGACTATCGTACCAGCCCGGCCGCGCGGGGGGAAGCGCCTAGTCCACCGTCAGCGACCGCCCCGACTGCTTCGCCCCGAGACTCAGCATCAAGGGCGCCGCCTTCTTCGCCCAGCTAGCGGGCGTCTGGTGCCCCGCCGCGCCGTCGCCCCAACTCTGGCGCAGCATCTCGGTGTCGATCACGCCGGGGTTCAGCGGCACCGCCGCCATGCCGGGCGGCAACTCCTGGGCGAGGGCGCGCATCAGCCCCTCGACGGCGAACTTGCTGGCGCAGTACGGCGCCACCCCCGGCGAGGTGCTGCGGCCCCAGCCGCTACTCAGGCCCACCACCACGCCCTTCCCCGCCGCGACCATCGCCGGCACGAACGCCCGCACGCCGTTGGCCACGCCCTTCACATTAACATCGATCACGCGGTCGAAGTCGCCCGCCGCGATCTCCCACAGTTTGCCGAGCGGGTTCATCACCGCCGCGTTCAGGACCAGCAGGTCCGGCGGGCCGAGTTGCGCGAGGACGCCGCGCGCCCACGCCTCCACCGCCGCGGCGTCGGCGACATCGACGGCGGCGAAGGCGTGCGGCGCGGGGAACTGCCGCGCGAGGTCGGCGACGAGTTCGGCCGAGCGACCGCAGCCGACCAACGTGTGGCCGAGCGCGGCGAACTCGGCGACGAGGGCGCGGCCCAGGCCGCGAGTGGCGCCGGTGAGGACGATGCGGCGGGGCATGACGGGGAACTCCCGAAAAGCAGGCGTAAGCGCGTCGGCCCCGGCGAGTTCGACCTCACCCCCCGGCCCCCTCTCCCAAAAGGAGAGGGGGAGAACCCTACTCGGGGTGGCGCAGTGCGGGTTCGTGGCACGCGGCGGAGATTTCGGCGAGTACCCGCGCCAAATCGGTTTCGACCCGCGCGTTGGAGAAACGGATCACGCGCAGGCCGTGGGCCGCAAGAACGGCGTCCCGCTCGGCGTCGGCCTCGACTCGCGCGTCGTGGACGGGACCGTCAAGTTCCACAACCAAACCCGCTTCGGCGCAGTAGAAGTCGGGAATGAAGCCCGCGACGACCTGCTGGCGCCGGAAGCGCAGCCCGGCCAGCGTACGCCCGCGCAACTCGGCCCACAAGACCGCCTCGGCCGGCGTCTGGTCGCGCCGGAGGCGGCGAGCGTCCTCGGCCTTCTCAGGCCGCACCCGCTGGCCCTTAACAATAGAGTCGCTGCACAATAGCGGTTGATCGGTTCAAGCCGACGCGCTGCCCTG
>CAXTPM010000350.1:0-5966 GCA_964245865.1 uncultured Fimbriiglobus sp.
CTTCGGCGAGCGAGAGCAGCTCCGGCGTGTCCGAGGGCAGGGTGTCGCGCAGCATGGCGATCAATTCTACTGGGGGCGCGGGAGGTCGAATCGGGACGCGGTGTCGCAGTAGCCCGTGCCGCCTAGGCGCCCGACGGTGAGGAGCTTCGCCGGATCGACTCCGCCGCCCTCGCCCAATACCGAGTCGGCCACGTGGATGTGGACGATCTCGCCGATCACAAGGGTACTGGCGCCCGGCCCCGTCGCGCAGCTCCAGCGGTCCCGCACCACGCACTCGACGTGCGCTAAACTGCGGGCCACGCGCGGCGGCTTGACTCTGACACTCGGCGCCAACTCCAGCCCCAGGTGCGCCGCCTCGCTCTCGCCGGCCGGCAGGTTCGCGGCCGAGGCGTTCATCACCTCCACGACATCCCGCGTCACCAGGTTCAGCACGAACTCCCCCAGGACGTTCAGGTTGGCGAGCGTGTCCTTGGGGCTGCCGTCGGGCCGGTTGGCCGGGGCGAACGCGACCAGCGGCGGCTTGTCGCTGAACAGGTTGAAATAACTAAACGGCGCGAGGTTCACGACCCCGTCGGCGTTGATGGTACTCACCCACGCGATGGGGCGCGGCGTAATGAGCGCCGTCAAGAGCGCGTAGTGGCTCGACGTGCCGACTTCGATTTCCATGACTTGCCCCCGACTCGACGGCCCGGCGTGTGCGGCTATCCTAGTAACGGGGCCGGTTCGGGTCACGGGAGTTCCAGCGATGCGCGCGGCCGCGTTCGACCACACCGGCGGGGCGGAAGTCGTGACCCTACGGGAGTTGCCCGCCCCCGCGCCGGGGCCGGGGCAGTTGCTCGTGCGCGTGGCGTGGGCCGCGCTCAACCCCATTGATGTCTACCTGCGGGCCGGGCTGATCGGAGTTCCCGCCAACTCGCCGCAGATTACCGGCAGCGACTTCGCCGGCGCGGTCGAGGCGGTGGAGGAGGGCGTGACCGGCTTCGCGGCCGGCCAACGGGTGTGGGGGTCGAACCTCGGCCTCGCGGGCCGGCAGGGGAGTTGCGCCGAACTCGCCGTGGTGCCCGCCGAGTACGCCTACCCCTTGCCGGAGGGCGTGGCGCCGCAAGACGCCGCGGCGGTCGCGCTGGTCGGCATCACGGCGCACCTTGGGCTGTTCCACCGCACCAACTTGCGCGGCGGCGAAACCGTGTTCGTCCACGGCGGCGCCGGCGGGGTCGGGTCGATGGTGGTGCAGATGGCTAAACTCGCCGGGGCGCGCGTGGTCGCCACGGCGGGGAGTGCTGAGAAACTGGACCTCGTGCGGAGTCTCGGCGCCGATGTCGCGCTCGACTACCACGACCCCGACCTCACCGCACAAATCCTCGCCGCGACGGGCGGGAAGGGGGCCGATGTCTACTTCGAGACGCAGCCGCCGTCGGACCTCGACGCGGTGGTCGCCCGCTGCGCCCCGGAGGGCCGGGTGGTGGTGATGGCCGGGCGGGCGGCGCGTCCGGTGCTGCCGAACGGGCCGTTCTACGTCAAGGGGCTGCAGTTGATCGGCTTTGCGATGTTCGCCGCGCCGACGGAGCGGCAGCGGGCTGCGGCCGACCAAATCGGGGCGTGGCTGGCGTCGGGCAGGCTCAAGCCGCTGGTCGGCCGGACGTTCGATCTCGGCGAGGCGTCGGCGGCGCACGCACTGCAGGAAGCGAACACGCTCGGCAAGGCCGGCACCCTCAGCGGCAAGATTTTAGTGCGGGTCGGGCCGAGCGTCGGCTAGACTTCTGTGGTGGCGGCGCGGCGAAACCCGGTGCGGAGCGGGCGATGAAGCGACTGAAGCGGTTCGGGTTGGCCTCGGTCCTAGCACTCACCCTCGCGGGGGCGGCGCCGGCGCAGTACCCGCCGGGGATGATGCGCCCCGGCGGCTACGGCTTCAACCCCTACGCCGCCCAGAACTACTCGTTCGGCTACAACTACAGCTTCGGTTTTAACTACGTCAACCCGATCACCGGCTCGCGCACCGTCTACCAGACCTACCAGTCGTACAACAGCCCGAGTCCTTACGGCAACATCCCGATCCCCGGCATCACGCTCGCCGGCGCGGGGCTGTACTTCCCTGGGGGCGGGTTCTCGCCCGGCGTGGGGGCGCGCAACCCTTACCTAGGTAACGGCTTCGGCAGCGCGGCGTTCGCGCAGCCCAATGCGCTGGCGGTGCAGCAGGCCGCGCAGGTGCGTGCCCAGGCCGGGCCGGCGCGCGGCGCCCCGGCCAACAACGCCCCGGCGGGGGTCGCCCCCAAGCCTGAGGCCCGCCCGGCCGACGCACCCAAGAAGCCAGCCGAACTGGTGGCGCTGCCCGAGCCGACGCCCGACTCGATCAACAAGCTGCTCGCCGACATCGCCAAGCTCGACGGCGAGGGGGCGAAGGCCGACGCGCCGCTGCTGCCCCCGGAGCTGCTTGGGAGCCTGCAGTACGCCCCCCCGGCCGCGCAGGCCGCGCTCGCGCTGCTCCAGCAGCCCGACCCCCTGGAGGTGCCGCAGCAACTCGAAGGCCCGGCGCGCCTGACCGCGCGTAAGGCGGTGCTCGCCGCCGCCAAGCCGGTGCTCGAACTCGTCAAAGCCGGCAAGCAGCCCGCCAAGGACGCCGTGGCGACTCTGCGCGAGGCGACCGCCGCGGCGCGCAAGGAACTCGACGCCGACGCCGAGCAGCCGGATGCGTTCTTCGCCCGGCTCGACGCGCTGGCTGATGCGGCCTCGAACCCCGACCTCGCCGGAATCAACGACCCGCGGCTGCAATCGACCGGCATGACCGCGCTGGAGTTCTCGCGCTACGCCAAGAAGTATTCGCTGAAGGTCGCCGACGCCCCCGCGGGCAGCGAGGCGGCCTACCGCAGCCTCACGCGCGCCCTGGCGGGCTACCGCCAGGAGTTGGTGGGGAAGTAATGGCGGGTGAACTGCTAGACGATTCGGCACCGCAGGAGCTAGGCTTTCGCCCTGCCCCCTTCCCCCTCGATCCCCGGCCGATACACTAGCCGGACACCGACGACCCGCCCGAGTTGCGAGGCCCGACTGACGTTATGAAACGCGCGCTGATCACCGGCATCAACGGCCAGGACGGCTCCTACCTGGCCGAACTCCTGCTCGAGAAGGGCTACGAGGTTCACGGCATCGTCCGCCGCTCCAGCACCGAAACCAACGAGCGCATCGGCCACCTCGCCGGCAAAATCCACCTGCACCAGGCGGACCTGCTCGACCAGTACTCGCTCATCGACGTGATGAAGCTGACCGACCCGTCGGAGGTGTACAACCTCGCCGCGCAGTCGTTCGTCCCCACGTCGTGGAAGCAGCCGGTGCTCACCGGCGAGTTCACCGCGCTCGGCGTCACCAAAATGTTGGAGGCCGTCCGGCTCTCGGGCAAGGACAAAATCCGCTTCTACCAGGCCAGCTCCTCGGAGATGTACGGCAAGGTCCAGGCCGTGCCGCAGAACGAGGACACGCCGTTCTACCCGCGCAGCCCGTATGGGGTGGCGAAGTTGTACGGCCACTGGATCACGATCAACTACCGCGAGAGCTTCGGGATGTACTGCGTCAGCGGCATCCTGTTCAACCACGAAAGCCCGCGGCGCGGCCGGGAGTTCGTCACCCGCAAGGTCACCGACGGCGTCGCGCGCATCAAGCTCGGTTTGAGTAAGGAGTTGCGCCTCGGCAACCTGGACGCCAAGCGCGACTGGGGCTTCGCCGGGGATTATGTGCGGGCGATGTGGCTGATGCTCCAGCAAGACACCCCCGACGACTACGTGATCGCCACCGGCGAGACGTACACCGTCAAACACCTGGTCGAACTCGCGTTCCAAGCGGCAGGGCTGGAGTGGGAGAAGTACGTCGTGCTCGACCCGGCGTTCGTCCGCCCGGCGGAGGTCGATCTCCTGATCGGCGACCCGGCGAAGGCGAAGCGCCAACTGGGGTGGGAGCCGGAGGTGACGTTCCAGAAGTTGGTCGAGATGATGGTCCACGCCGACCTGGAGCGGCTCAAAAAAGACGCGGGCCAGGACCAGCGCGCCATTGGCGTCTAGCGCACCTCGGGGATGGCGATGCGCGTCTTGGTGACGGGGGTCACGGGGTTCGTCGGCGGGCACCTCGCCGAGGCGCTCCTGCGCGCCGGCCCTCCGGCGGGGGGCGCCGCGCTGCTCGGGGCGTCGCGCTCCGGCGTGTGGCCGAAAACGCTGGCGCACCTCGCCGGCTCGGTCGAACTCGCGGCGGTGGACCTGACCGACGCGGCCGCGCTCGAAAGTTACCTCGACCGCGCGGGGCCGGATCAGGTGTACCACCTTGCCGGCTACGCCAACACCGGCAAGTCGTTCCGCGAACCCGACGCGTGCTGGCGCGAGAACCTCGGCGGCACGCGGCTCTTGTACTCCACGCTCGCCAAGCTCAAGCTCGCCCCGCGCGTGGTGTACATCTCGACCGGCCTGATCTACGGCGACTCGGACGCGCCCGACGTGGCCGTCACCGAGAGCGCGCCGTTCAAGCCGGCCAGCCCGTATGCCGCGAGTAAGGCGGCGGCGGACCTCGTGAGCTACCAGGTGTTCCGCACCGACAAACTCCCCGTGCTGCGGGCGCGACCGTTCACCCAGGCCGGGCCGCGCCAGGCGTCCGACTACGCCGTCGCCAACTTCGCCCGCCAGATCGCCGCCGCCGAGGCCGGGAAGATCGAGCCGGTCATCCGCACCGGGAGCCTGGACGCCCACCGCGACTACGCCGATGTCCGCGATGTCGTCAGCGCCCTGGTACTCTTGATGGCCAGGGGCGAACCCGGCGCGGCGTACAACGTCGGCACCGGCAGCACGGTCGCCATCGGCGAGGTGCTGCGGCGGCTGGTGGCGATGGCGCGCGTGCCCGTGGAGGTCGTGAGCGAGGCCGACCCGAGCCGCGCCGGGGATGTCGCCATCACGCGCGTCGATGCCGCGCGGCTGCGGCGCGACACCGGCTGGGCGCCGCAGTACGCGCTCGACCAAACCCTTTCCGATACACTGGACTATTGGCGGGCCGTGGCGCGCGGCGACTCGTGACGGCATTCGCTTCGGAGACGGTTCGATGAAAGTGGCAGTGATCGGCACCGGCTACGTGGGACTCGTGACGGGCACCTGCCTGGCCGAGAGCGGCAACGACGTGGTGTGCGTGGACAACAACGCGGCCAAAGTCGCCACCCTCAAAGGGGGCAAGCTGCCGATCTACGAGCCGGGCCTGCTCGAACTCGTGCAGCGCAACGTCAAGGAGGAGCGCCTGAGCTTCACCACCGACTTGCCCGAGGCGGTGCGGGGCGCGCGCCTGACGTTCATCGCCGTCGGCACCCCACAATCGGACGCCGGCGACGCGGACTTGAGTGCCGTGTGGGCCGTGACGAAGGCCATCGCCCAGAGCTTGCGCGAGCTGCCGCCGACTGGCCCAGGGGGGCGGGTGGTGGTCGTCAAATCGACCGTGCCCGTCGGCACCAACGCCCGCGTGGCGGAGATTCTGGCCCAGAACGGCGCCGGCCACGTCGATGCGGCGAGCAACCCCGAGTTCCTCAAGGAAGGCGCCGCGATCGAGGACTTCATGAAGCCCGACCGCGTGGTGGTCGGGGTGCGCCACCCGGCCGCGGCCGAGGTGCTGCGCGAGCTGTACGCGCCGTTCCTGCGCACCGAGCGGCCGTTTTTGGTGATGTCGCCCGAGTCGAGCGAGATGACCAAGTACGCCGCGAACGCGATGCTGGCCACCAAGATCAGCTTCATCAACGAGATGGCCAACCTCTGCGACCGCCTGAACGCCGACATCAACGACGTGCGCCGCGGCATCGGGCACGACCAGCGCATCGGCTTCCAGTTCCTCTTCCCCGGCCCCGGCTACGGCGGCTCGTGCTTCCCCAAGGACATCCGCGCGATTCTGGGCATGGGCCGCAAGGTCGATCTGCCGTTGAAGATGATGCAGTCGGTGGACGACGTGAACGAGGCGCA
>CAXTPM010000351.1:0-5956 GCA_964245865.1 uncultured Fimbriiglobus sp.
TCGAGTCGAACCCGCTCCCCCCGAAACCGACCCTGGAGCGCGCCGCGCCCGACGCACTCGTGGCCGGGGCCGAGGCGCGGGTGGTCGTTGAGGGGACCGCGCTCGACCGCTTCGGGGCGTTCGAGCTGGACGGCGCACCGATTTCGCCGGCAGAACTCGCGCCGGGCCGGGCGGTGTTCGCCGTGGCCGCGCCGGCTAAGCCGGGGGCGCTCATGCTCCGCGCCCGCTCGGCCGACGGGCAGCAGACGCTGACTCTGACCGTCAGCCGCTTCGCCCCGAAGCCAATGACCGCGACGCGGCCCGCCGAACCCGTGCCGCTGCCCGCCACCTTCGCCGGGCGTCTGGAACGCGCCGGCGACGTGGCCGAGACGACGATTGCGGCGAAGTCCGGCGAGCCGATTGGCCTGCGCGTGTTGGCCGGGTACGACCGCGCGAAGTTCGAGCCGGTCCTGAGCCTGCACTCGCCCGCCGGGAAGTTGCTCGCGGAGTCGGCGGCGGAACGCGCCTACACCCCCACTACCGGGGAGGCGCTGACCCTGCGCGTGCGCGACCGGCTGTACCGCGGTGGCTTGGCGGCGCGCTTCTCGCTCGACGCCGGGCCGGTGCCGGTGGTCGAGTCGGTCGAGCCGCGCTCCCTGGCCCGCGGCCGGACGACGCGCGTGAAACTCTCCGGCTCCTACCTCGGCGATGTCAGCGAAATCGAGGTGGCCGTCCCGGCGGACGCCGAACTCGGCTCGACCGTGCCGCTGCCGCTGCCCGAGTCGCTGCGCGGCGCGGTGCCCCCGATCAGCCTCGCGGTGGTGGACCGGCCCCCCGTCGCCGTCCCGGCCGACTCGGGCGTCGCCACCCTGTCAGGCGTCCCCGCCGTGGCCGAGGGCGTGCTGCGCGAGTCGGGCAAGGCGCACCGCGTCCGCTTCCCGGCCAAGAAGGGGACTCGCGTGGTGGTCGAGGTTGATGCCGAGCGCTCCGGCTCGTCGCTCGACGCCGCGCTCTCGATCGAGACGCCCGACGGCCGGCCGGTGGAGCGGGCGACGCTGCGGGCGGTGGCGCGGGTGTTCGTGAACCTGCGTGACCACGACGCCACGAGCACCGGCATTCGGCTGGACCAGTGGGCCGAACTCGGCCTGGACGACTACTTGTACGCCGGCGGCGAGCTGATGCGCATCCAGTTGATGCCCCCCACCGTGGACGACGACACCCGCTTCTACGCCGTGAACGGCAGGCGGCGGGGGTTTCTCGGCACGAACACCAACCACCACGCGCTCGGCGAGGCGGTGTACAAGGTCGAGCTGCTGCCGCCGGGGTCGAACCCGCCGCCCAACGGTTTGCCCGTGGTGCGCCTGCCTTACCGTTGCGACGACGCCATCGGCCGCGACCCGGTGATCGTCTTCGACCCCCCGACCGACGGCGAGTACGTCGCGGTGGTGCGCGACTCCTCCGGCAGCGCCGGGCCGCGGGCGGCGTACCGCTTGATCGTGCGCGAGCCGGCGCCGCGCTTCAGGCTGAGCGTCTCGGCGGCGAAGTTGAGCGTCCCCGCCGGGGAGGCGGCGCCGCTGGCCGTGACCGCCGAGCGGCTCGACGAGTACGACGGGCCGATCGAGGTGAGCTTCGACGCCCCGCCGGGCGTGACGATCCCCCCGGCGCGCATCGAGGCCGGCCAACTGGTCACGGTAGTGCCGGTGGCCGTGGGCGCCGACGCCAAGGCGGGCGCGACCCTCGGGCCGGTGCTGGCGCGCGGGTCGGCCGACATCGGCGGCAGGCTGGTGAGCGCGAGCACCGAGTTGAAGGCGGTCGCGGTGCGCGAGGGGGGGGAGGTGAAGGTCCGCACCTCGGTTCAGGAGTTGCGACTAGTTCCGGGCAAGGAAACCAAACTCACCGTCGGCATCGAGCGCGGCCCGTCCCTCACCGGCCGCGTGCCGCTGGAGGTGAAGAACCTGCCGCACGGCGCGCGGGTGGTGAACATCGGCCTCAGCGGCGTACTCATCCTCCCCGGCGAGACTTCGCGCGAGGTGACGATTTACACCGAGCCGTGGGTGAAGCCGATGCGCCGCGTGGCGGTGGTGCAGGCCAAGAGCGAAAAGACGGGCGCGGAGTACGCGGCGCCGGGGCTGGCGGTGGAAGTAGCGGCGCCCTGAGTTGTGGCCGTCACGAGTTCCACTCCATCTCGGCGAACATGGTGTGCCCCGCCGGGCAGTCGAGGCGGCGCCCGCCCTCGGCGAACAGCCTCTCGCCGACGCCCCACGGGATTACCGCGCACGACTCGGGGCCGTAGTCGCGGCCGCACGGGCCGCAGTGCACCGACGCGAACCGGCAGTCGAGGATCAGGCCCGACGCGAGCCAGCGCACGTCGTCGCTCGCAGGGCGCCCGGCGGTGATCGCCTCGACGAGCCGGGCGTGGCGTTCCACCTCAGCGGCGGCGCCGGCCTCGAACGCCGCGTCGCCCTCGGCCTCGGCGGCGCGCTGCTTGCCAGTCGGCTTGCGCCGCCGGTTCGCCCGGTGGGCGATCGTGAGCCGGCGCCGCGCGGCGCGCCCCAGTTGCGCCGCCGATTGCGCCGCCGATAGTGCGAGCACGGCCGCGGCGGGCACTGCGAACTCGGCGGCGACGACCGCGAATCCCCAGTGACGCAGGCGGGCCGGCTCGGCGTCCAGGGCGAAGCGCAGCACCGTCACGGCTTCCAGTCCCCCAGCAGCATTAGGAACGCCTCGGCCGCGTGCCAGGTGTGCGGCGCGCTCAGCTTCAGCCGGGCGTACTCCGGGTCGATCACGGCGAGCTTGCTATAGTCGGCCTGCGACGCCTTGGCCTCCCAGGTCAGCGGGTAGTCGCGGTCGCCCAACAGGCCGCGCTTCACCCCGAGGGTGTGCGACCCGGCCCAAGTGAGGTACGGGTAGTAGGCGCTTTCGGTGAGCTTCTGGCCGGGCACGACGCCGGCGGTGTCCCACCAGAAGAGTTGGGCGTAGGTGTCGGGCACGGCGGGCACGGTGTACGGGTCGAACAGTTTCAGGGCACGCAGGCCGAACTTCGCCCACTCGGTCTGGTACACCGGGTGCGCGGCGAAGTCGCTGCGGCCCTCGACGTAGGTGCCCTTCTCGAAGGTCTTGAGCGCGGCGAGGGCCGGGGCGACGGCGGGGTGCTTGGCGTCGGCCACCAGCGACACCAGGTACAAGACTTGGCCGGGGTTGTCGGCCTCTCGCTCCCCGTTGTTGTTGCGGTCGAACGACTCGCGCAGGGAAAGAATCCAGTCGCGCACGGTGTGCAGGTCGCCGGTGCGGGTGAGGCACATCGCCATCATGGCGCCGTCGCGGTACCACGGTTTGGCGTAGACGAACAGATTGGGCACCTGCTCGCCCCCGACCACGTTGACGAGCAACTCGTGGTGCAGCACGCGCAACACGGCTGAGTGCGGGTGCCCGGCGAACTCGGGGAGCGTCACGGGCGAGGCGTCGAGGACTTCGCGCTTGCCGTCGTTGGCGAGGACCAGGGCCGACTCGGTCTCGTAGATCGTGGAGACGCCGCCGTCGTTCCGCCGGATGGCCACGGCGTAGCGGCTTGGGACGATCGACTCCTCGGCGACCTCGAAGCGGCGGACCACCCTGCCGGATTTCATCTCGGTGAGGTCGCCGTGGCGGTAGAGGTACTTCGCCCGGCCGCCCATGCCGAACAGGTAGAAGTCGATGGCCGGTAGCGTGCGCGCGCCGCCGTGGTCGCGGCGCATCGGCTCGCCGCGACCACGGCGACGGTGGAAACCGGCGCGGCGATCGTCGCCATCGCAAGTCCCTCCGGGGTCATCGTCCCCTCAGCGTACCGCCGGCGATGGCCCCTGGGAACGGGGTGAGCGGGTCGCAGTGCCGCCGGCGCTTGCCGCGCCGGAGCGGGTACGGATATACTAGTCACCCGGTCGGCACCCTCCCCCGCAGGCACCTCCCCGCCATGACCACGCCCCCACGCCTCCTCGCCGCCCTCGCCGCGCTGCTGTCCGCCACGGCCATCCGCGCCGCCGAGCCGTTCGCGCTCAACCCCGGCGACCATATCTGCATCGTCGGCAACACGCTCGCCGAACGCATGACCCACGACGGCCAGCTCGAGGCGATGCTGCACGCGCGCTTCCCCAACCACGACCTCACCATCCGCAACCTGGGCTTCTCGGGCGACGAGATCACCACGCGCTTGCGCTCGATGAACTTCGGCACGCCGGACCAGTGGCTGAGCGCAAATGCGCCCTGCCCCTCTCCTGAGAAGCTCTCGCCGGCGTCGAAAGTGAACGCGAACCGCTTCGCCAACGTCGGCACCAGGGCGGACGTAATCTTCGCGTTCTTCGGCGGCAACGAGGCGTGGGCGGGCGAGGCGGGCCTGGCGAAGTTCGAGGCAGACTTGGCGGGGTGGCTCGATCATACGCTGGCGCAGAAGTACAACGGCAAGTCGGCCCCGCGCGTGATGCTGTTCAGCCCGATCGCGCACGAGAATTTGCGCGATCCAAACCTGCCGGACGGCAAAGAGCACAACAAGTTGCTGGCGATGTATACCGGGGCGATGCGGACAGTCGCGGCGGCGAAGGGCGTGCGCTTCGTGGACTTGTTCGCGCCGACGCTGGCGATCGACGCCGAGCAAAAGGGTACGAACCGGCTCACGATCAACGGCATCCACCTCAACGCGGCCGGTCATGAGGTCGTCGCCGGGCTGATCGAAGCCGCGCTGTTCCCCGCCGAACGCGAGCGCCTCGACCGGCGGGACATCGTCGGAGCGGTGCGCGAGAAGAACCGCCTCTGGTTCAACCGCTACCGCGCCGTCGATGGCTACTCCACCTTCGGCGAGCGCGCGTTCCTGAAGTTCACCGACGGCCAGACCAACTACGAGGTGGTCCAGCGCGAACTCGAAGCGATCGATGTCATGGTCGCCAACCGAGACAAGGTAATTTGGACCGCTGCCAAGGGGGGTCTGGCCGCTTCGCCCGACGATTCCAACCTGCCGGAGTTCATCCCGGTCGTCACCAACAAGCCGGGCAGCGGCCCCGGCGGTAAGCACCTCTTCCTCGGCGGCGAAGAAGCCATCCAGTCGATGAAACTCGGCAAGGACTTGAAAGCAAGCCTGTTCGCCGACGAGAGCATGTTCCCCGAACTCGCCAACCCGATGCAGATGCAGTTCGACACCAAGGGCCGACTTTGGGTGGCGGTATGGCCCACGTACCCGCACTGGAAGCCGACCGAGCCGATGAACGACAAGCTGCTGGTGCTCGAAGACACCGACGGCGACGGCAGGGCGGACAAGTGTACCGTCTTCGCCGACGGGCTGCACAACCCCACCGGGTTCGAGTTCGTCCCCGGCGGCGTGCTGGTGGCGCAGTGCCCCGACATCATGCTCTTGAAGGACACCGACGGCGACGGCAGGTGCGATAGCCGCGAGCGGGTGCTGCACGGCCTCGACACGGCCGACACGCACCACGCGGCCAACAGCTTCGTGCGCGGCCCGGCGGGCGAAATCTACTTCCAGGAGGGCACCTTCCACCACAGCCAAGTCGAGTCGCCCTATGGCCCCGTGCGCCGCAACGTCAACGGCGGCGTGTACCGCTACGACCCGCGCCGGCAGAAGTTCGACGTGTACGTGACCTACGGCTTCGCCAACCCCCACGGCCACGCCTTCGACGCGATGGGCCGCGACATCATCGTGGATGGCACCGGCTCGAACCCCTACGACGCGGCGCTGTTCTCGGGGTTCCTGCCGTACCCGCTCAAGCACGCCCGCACGCCGCAGGTGTACCAGCAGCGCACACGCCCCTGCGGCGGCATCGAGTACCTATCGAGTTCGCACTTCCCCGAGGAGTTCCGCGACAACCTGATCGTGACCAACGTCATCGGCTTCCAGGGACTCTTGCGGTACAAGATCACCGAAGTCGGCGGCACGCTCAAGGGGACCGAGCTAGAGCCGATCCTGAGTTCCACCGACGCGAACTTCCGCCCCGTC
>CAXTPM010000352.1:0-3252 GCA_964245865.1 uncultured Fimbriiglobus sp.
TGAGTTTGCGCATCTGGCGGAAGAAGAACGTCAGGAGCAGCGTGCGGATGTGCTGCCCGTCCACGTCGGCGTCGGTGAGAATCACGATCTTGCCGTAGCGCAACTTCGCAATGTCATCGACGTTCTCGATGTCGATGCCGACGGCCGCGATGAGGGCGGAAATCTCCTCGTTCTTCAGAAGTTTGTCGAGCTTGGCGCGCTCGACGTTGAGCACCTTGCCCCGCAGCGGTAGTACAGCCTGGAACATGCGGTCGCGCCCGCCCTCCGCACTGCCGCCGGCCGAATCCCCTTCCACCAGGAAGAGTTCGGACTTGTCCCGCTCGCGCGTGGTGCAGTCCATCAGTTTGCCGGGCAGCCCGCCGCCGCCGAGGATGCTCTTGCGGTCGCGCAGCGCGTCGCGCGCTTTCTTGGCCGCGAGCCGGGCCTCGGCCGCGAGCGCGATGCGGCGGCAAATGCGCTTGCCTTCGCTGGGGTTCCGTTCGAGGTATTCGGTCATGTACTCGTACACGACCGAGCTGGTGATCCCTTCGACTTCGGGGTTGTTGAGCTTGATCTTGGTCTGCGCCTCGAAGTGCGGATCGGGATGGCCGATGCTCACCACCGCCGTGAGTCCTTCGCGGAAGTCTTCCCCCTTGAGTTCGAGACCCTCCTTGAAGTGGCCCTCTTTCTTGCCGTACACCTGCAACACGCGCGTGATGCCGGCGCGGAAGCCGCTGAGGTGCGTACCCCCGACGGGGTTGTAGGCGTTGTTGGCGTAGCAGCGCACGCGCTCGTCTTCGGAGTTCGAGTATTGCAGTGCGACTTCGACTTGGATTTGATCGACCGTGCGCATCATATAAATCGGCGCGTGGTCAACCTGCTCGCCGGTGTTCAGGTACGCGACGTACTCCGCGATCCCGCCGTCGAACTTGAACGTCTCGCCCTTGCCGGTGCGCTCGTCGATGACCGCAATCGCCAGCCCTTTATTGAGGAAGGCGAGTTCGCGGAAGCGGTCGTTGAGGGTGTCGTAGTTGAACGTCAACTCGCCGAAAATCTCGCTATCCGGCTTGAACGTGATGGTGGTGCCGGTGACGCCCTTGGGCGCCGGGCCGACATCTTTGAGCTTCGTCGTGGCGTAGCCGCGCTCGAACTCGATTTTGTACACGCGGTCGTTGCGGCGCACCTCGGCCTCGGTCCACTCCGAGAGCGCGTTGACCGCCTTCGACCCCATGCCGTGCAGGCCCGCGCTCACGCGGTAGGCGTCGTTGTCGAACTTGGCACTCGTGCCGACGATGGTCATCGCCTCTTCGAGAGTCGATTTGCCACTCTCTTTCATGTCAACGGGGATGCCGCGGCCGTCGTCGGCGACGGAAATCGAGCCGTCCACATTGATGGTCACTTTAATGAGACTGCAATACCCGGCGAGCGCCTCATCGACGCTGTTATACACAATCTCGTACACCAAGTGGTGCAGCCCGCTGGACTGCGTGTTGCCGACGTACATGTCCGGGTTCTGGCGGATGTGGGCCGCGTCCCGGAGTGTTTTCATGTTGTCGCCGGTGTACTCCCCCGGCACGTTGGCCACCACCAGAGGGGGGGCCACGTCCCCGACCACTGCGAGGGCTTGCCCCTGGGGCGGGGCCACCGCATCAGCGACTTTGCCCTTCCGCCGGGTCGGGGCGCCCGAATCCGCGTCCTCGACTGGGGAGCCGGGCACCACCAGCGGCCCCTGGACCACCGCGACAGCATCGGCCATCGTCGCGGACGCGGCGGACTCGACATCCAGGGCCGGGGCGTCGGGGGACTTCGATTTCTTCGACTTGGCCATTGGTCTACCCTTGCCGCGATGCGCGGGCGCGAGAACGCCCCTTGGGACATTTTACGCAATTGGTGGGTGAATGGCAGTGTGAGTTGCGGGGGGCGTCGGCCCCCTCGTGCGCGCCGAGTTCGGGCAGATCAATAGCGGACCCGAACTCGGCGCACACGAGGGGGGGGCCGACGCCCCCCGCTCAGAAATCCGCGAATCGTCCGGCACTTCTTACACCCCCGCCGCCCATCCTTACCGCCCGCCGTTTGGCCTCGCCGCGCGCCCGGCGTTTGCGTTACACTCCGCAAGTCCCGCCCAACGCCCCCCTAGCGGCCGGGAAACTCACCCACGGGGTGGCGATTTTTTGGCCCGGCACACCACTCGCCTTTTAGACTTCCGACGACGCAAGGATTGCGGAGTCGCTATTTTCGAGATCGAACCCACCCGGAGGTCAACGGAATGACGCTTCGCCTGCCCTGCCTGCTTTACGCGCTCGTCTGCGTCGCCGCGCCCGCCCCCGCCGCACTGGCCGAGGGGCGCGCCACCAGCCCCAACTTCGACGTGACCGCCGACACGCAGGAACTCGCCGAGGTGTTCGCCCGCGCCGCCGAGGACTTCCGCCGCACCAAAGCCCTCGAGTGGCTCGGCCGCGAGATGCCGCGCTGGGAGAAGCGCTGCCCGCTGAGCGTGAAGCTCAACAGCCGCGAGGCCGGGGGCGACACGTCGTTCGAGTTCAACGACGCCGGGCGCTACGTGTCCGACCAGAAGATGCGCGTCTGGGGGAGCCACGCCAAGATGCTCAACAGCATCCTGCCGCACGAGGTGACACACACCGTGTTCGCCCAGCACTTCGGCGAGCCGGTCCCCCGCTGGGCCGACGAGGGCGGCTCAGTCCTGAGTGAGAACAACGAAGAGCGCTACGAGCACGACTTGCGCTGCCGGCAGATTCTCAACCAGGGCCACGGCATGTACTTGCGTGAGTTGTTCGGCCTCAACAAGTACCCGCCGGACCAGTTCACGCTCTACGCGCAGGGCTACTCGGTGACGCAGTACCTCGTGGACAAGGGCGGTCGCCAGAAGTTCCTGGAGTTCGTCAAGCTCGGGATGCAGAAGCGCAACCGCAACTGGAACGAGGCGGCGCGAGTGTACGATTACGACTCGGTTGATGACCTGCAAGTGGCGTGGCTGACGGCACTCAAGACGAGCGAGCCGTTGCGTTTCGCCGACGCCAAGCGAGGCAGTCCGGCAGACACCGGCACCGCACTGGCCAGCGCGAGGAAGCCGGCCGAGGGGCGCGTGAGCGCGGTGATCGAGACCGATGCGGAGGAGGTGTCCGGGATCAACAGCCGCGCCGAACTGGCGGCGGTCGAGGCGATCTGGCAGCGGCACAGGCGGGTGCGGGCGATGGCCGAGGGCGCAAGTCTGGTCGCGCCCGAAACGGTGTGGTTCGCCTGGGATACGGGCGT
>CAXTPM010000352.1:3262-5954 GCA_964245865.1 uncultured Fimbriiglobus sp.
GAGGAAGCCGGCCGAGGGGCGCGTGAGCGCGTTCGGCGTGCCGCTGCTCGGCCCGCCGGAGGTGGCGCGCGGGGTGGCCCCGGCTAGCGAGTCGCCGCGAGTGGCGTCGGCCGCGCCCCAATCGAAGCCAACCGCGCCGCAGCCGCCGATGCCGCCGGAGTTGTGGCTGTCGCCGCCGGAAGCGCCGCGGCGGTAATTAGTCGTATTGGAATCAAGGCGTTGACGAGGTTTCGTAAAGCTTCGTTACTTTCTTGATGATAGCCTTCTCATTCTTGGCGGATTTCTCCGAAACGTCACACGGGCTGTTTACTCGGCGCGGGACCGACGCTAAGAATGGAAATGCGGGCGGGACACGACTCTCCACACGTCAATTGTCACCCCGCGTGTTGTCTCAGGCGGGCATCCCGTTTGTGGCGATCATTTTTCTCCTCTTTCTGCCGAGGGTTTGATGCGCCTTTCTCCCGTTTCCCGCGGTCGCCTCGGCTTCACGCTGATCGAGTTGCTGGTGGTGATCGCCATCATTGCGATTCTGATCGGGCTGCTACTGCCCGCGGTGCAGAAGGTCCGCGAGGCCGCGGCCCGCACCCAGAGCCAAAACAACCTTAAGCAAATTGGCTTGGCCATTCACGGCGCCGCCGACGCTTATGGAGAGATTCCTCCGGCCGGCTCGATTACTGGTTATGCATCGTTTAATCCCGACGCGGCAACCACCGTCTACAAAGGCGCGTACCTCCCTTACAACGCTACCACCGCGAACAGCGACAAGACGACGTTCTTCTGGTGCCTGCTGCCGTTCATCGAGCAAGCGGCTCTGCAAAATGATGCCCAAGGGAACTTTATTACTGGAACCCGTAAGTCCGACGCGACCCAGGTTCCCGGCGGTACCGTCCCCAAGACCTACATCGCACCTTACGACCCAAGCCAGTACCGCACGATTAGTTGGTCCCTTTCGTACGTTGGCGGCGGCGCGACATTTCAGCAAGGCCTAGTCAGTTACGCCCCGAACGTTCGGGCGCTGGGTCGGACCCCCGCCACTGGCAAAGGTCTGTCTCAATGGAACGTGGCCTGGAACAACGCTGGAGGCGGTCGGAAAACTTTGACCAGCATTTCCGACGGACTCTCTAATACGATTTTCGTGTCGGAAAAAATGGCTGTTACCGGTGACCAAGTCTTGGCTTGGAAAGATGGGGACTTCGGCGCTAACAAGGCCGGAACGAACGGTAACAACTTCGGCGCCCAGATGTGGGCCTCGACCGACACGCAGCCCGCCGGCATCCCGGCCATCGGCTACAACTGTAACGACCCGAGTGCAACTTGGGATGATCAGTACGGTATCTCGTGGCAAGAGTCGTGCCGGTTCGCTGGTCAGCAGTACGAGCAGTTTCAAACCCCGAAGCCCCGTCTCATCCCGAGTCAGCAAGACTACAACAACATCTACCCGATGTCGTCGGCCGGCATTCAAGTCATGCTGGGCGATGGCTCGGTGCGTAGCGTGTCCACGAGTGTTTCTCAAGCAGCCTGGAGTGCGGCAATTACACCGGACGGGGGCGAAGTCCTCGGCCTGGACAACTAGTTTGTTGCCGAGTTGAAGCTTTACGCCCCTGCCGGGAATGGTCTCGGCGGGGGAATTTTTTTCACCCCTTGCCTTTGGACTTAGTAATGCACAAAATTTTGAGTTCTCTCCTACTTGCGGTCCTCTGTGTTTCTGTTTGTTCGTGCGGTTACGGCGTGCGCGAAGTCGAACTCCCGCGTACTGGGGCTTCCCTCGAAGGCACCGTGAAGTACGGCGCCGACACCATCTACTTCGCTATGATTATTGTCGAGGACGGCAAGAACTCCTCTACCGGCCGTATTAGCTCGGACGGCCGATACAAGGTCGAGAACGTCCCAGTCGGGGAGGTGTTTATTGCCGTGAATACGGACGCCGGGGCCGGCATGTACACGGGCGAAGTCATGTCCGCCGGCGCTGCCAACCCCAAGGACGGCAAGCCCAAACTCGACCGCAAATTGATCAAGCTGCCGGCCCAGTTCCAAAACCCGAAGACATCGGGCCTCAAGCACACCGTCGCCCCTGGGGCCAACACGTTCGACATTGTCATTCCGAAGTAGTGGCCTTACTCTCGATTTGATCCCACGGGCACCGGCTCGTGGGCTACCTCTTGTGTCGTCACTTTCGCGTGGCTGGTCGGCAGACTACAATCACCTCGCGCCCGACCCTCGGTACAGCCCCGTCGAGTGAGGCAACATGCTCCGCACGCTGTTCATCGCCTGCGCCGTGGCGCTCATTCTGTTCGCGCTCCCCGGCGTGGTGCTGCTCGGCGCGGACTTGTTGGGCCTCGGCGGCGGTCTGAACTCGTTCCTCGAGCGCACGCTGTCGCTGAGTCACCGCGTGGCCGTCAGTCTCCCAGCCGCGGCGGTGCTGTTCCTCGTCCCCGTCGGCATCATCCTGCTCTACTTCCTGCGGCTGAAGCGCACGACGGTGGCCGTGTCGAGTACGTTCCTTTGGAAGAAGTCGATCGAGGATGTCCACGTCAACCGGCTCATGCAGTGGCTGCGGCGGAACTTCCTGCTGCTGTTGCAGGTGCTCGCGGCCCTCTTACTCATTTACGGCATCCTCGGCCCGCGCCTGCACGGCAACCTCGGCGGGGGGCGGCGCTACATTCTCTTGATCGACAACTCCGCGAGCATGAGT
>CAXTPM010000353.1:0-2162 GCA_964245865.1 uncultured Fimbriiglobus sp.
GGGCGCGTCGTCCAGACGAACTGCGGCACGGCGTCGGCCAGGGTGCGGAAGCGCTCCTCGCTCTCGCGCAGGCTTTCTTGGGCGCGGTGGCGCGCGGTGGTGTCCTGCGCGACTACGCCCAGGCCCAGCAGCTCGCCGCCCGCCGCCCCGCCCGCGCGGGGCGCGCCCGAGAGCACCGGGTAAAGGCTCACCTCCCAGACGCTGCCGTTCTTCGGGTGGGCCACGGTGCGCCCCACCACGGCGGTGCGCGTGGCGAGCACGGCGCGGAAGTCGCGCACCAGATCGTCGGGGAAGTCCGGCAGCAGCTCGGCGTTGGTCTTGCCCAGGTGCGCCTCGGGCGGCAGGCCGTTCGACTCCGCGAGCGCGCGGTTGACCCGCCGGTAGCGCAACTCCGGGTCCAGGAACGCGATCCCCACCGGGGCGTGGTCCAGGAAGGCGTCGAGCTGCGCGAGCGCCTCGGCGGTGGCGGACTGACTCTGGGCGAGCGCTTCGGCGGTGAGGCGCGCGGTGGTCTCGGCCAGGCGGCGGCGCGCGAGTTCGCGGCCGATCAGCCGGTACGCCAGGGCCAGCACGCCCACGCCCAGTGCCCCGCCCAGGACCGCGCTGCCGGCGGCGAGGCGGTACTTGGAGCGCGCCACCGCCGAGCGCTCCACCAGGCGCGCGTTCTCGGCCCGGTCGAGTTCGGCCGCCTCGGCCCGAACCGCGCCCATGAGGCGCTTCCCCTCGCCGGTGGCCACCGCGGCGCGGCCGGCGTCGATGCCGTCGCGGTCGTGAGTCTCGATGCTGCGCGCCAGCTCCGCGAGCTTCGCCTCGACGGCCGCGTCCAGGCGCGCGCGGGCGGTGGCCAGCTCGGGGTCGGCCGCGAACGCCGCGGCGAGAACCCGGCGCCGCTCGGGGAGGCGCGCCAGAGCCGCCGAGTAGGGTTCGAGGTACTCCGCGCGCCCGGTGATCTGGTAGCCGCGCTGCCCCGTCTCGGCGTTGACGAGGTCGGACACGAGGTCGGCGACGGCCTCCTTCGCCGCCCCCGTGCGCAAGACTTGCTCGTCGTTGGCGACCAGCACGTTGACGTTGTACACCGCCAGCGCGGCGTTGCCCGCGAGTGCGAGGAACGCCAGCGCCCACACCAGTTGAATCCGCCGCCCGGTGGTCGTCGCGCGCATCCGAACTCCCGACACGCCCCGGCGACTCGGCGATTGCGGTCGCGGCGGGAGTGACTATAATAGCCCACACGCCGAACTGAACGCGCCCCACGTGACCCAGGGCCACCATGACCGACGCCCCCGGCTCGCCGCAGCGCCTCCTAGTGGCCGAAGACATCGAGGACGCGCGCACCTCGCTCCAGCAGGTGCTCCAGATGACCCTCGGGCTGGAGGTCGATACGGCGTCGAACGGCCAGGAGGCGCTCGAGATGCTCCAGGCCCGCCCGTACTCGGTGCTGATCACGGATTTGCGCATGCCCAAGATGAGCGGGCTGAAACTCATCGAGGAGATCAACGCCCGCCGCCTGCCCGTCACCGTGATCGTCACCACCGGCCACGGCGGCGTGCCCGAGGCGGTGCAGGCGATGCGCAGCGGCGCCTACGACTTCCTCACCAAGCCCGCCGAACCCCAGCGGCTAAGTTTACTCATCCAGCGCGCCCTGCGCGAGCGGGAGTTGCAAGACGAGGTGCTGGCACTCCGGCAGCAGTTGCAGGGCCGGCACTCGTTCCAGAACGTGATCTCCAAATCGCCCCGGATGCTGGACATCTTCGACCTCATCGGCCACATCGCCGACAGCCCCTCCACCGTCATCATCATCGGCGAGACCGGCACCGGCAAAGAGCAGATCGCCCGCGCGGTCCACCAGGCGAGCGTGGCCACCCGGCCCGGCGCGTTCGTGGCCATCAACTGCGCCGCGCTCCCCGAAACCCTGCTCGAAAGCGAACTGTTCGGCCACGAGCGCGGCGCGTTCACCGGGGCCACCGGCCAGCGCCGCGGCCGGTTCGAGCAGGCTCACAAGGGGACGCTGTTCCTCGACGAGGTCGGGGACATTCCCCTGGCGATGCAAGTCAAACTGCTGCGCGTCTTGCAGGAGCGGCGCTTCGAGCGCATCGGCGGGTCGGACCCGATCGATATCGACATCCGCGTGATCGCCGCGACGCACCGGCCGATCGAGCAGATGG
>CAXTPM010000353.1:2172-5954 GCA_964245865.1 uncultured Fimbriiglobus sp.
TGAACGTGGTGCGCATCGACATCCCCCCCCTGCGCGAGCGGCCCGAGGACATCCCGGTGCTCGCGGCGCATTTCTGCCAGAAGTTCGCGCGCAACGGCGCGGTGCCCAACGTCGAACCCGACGCGATGGAACTCCTACTCGCCTCCGACTGGCCCGGCAACGTCCGTCAGTTGGAGAACGCCATCGAGCGGGCGTGCGTGACCGCGCGCGACGGCAAGATTCGCCCGCAGAACCTGCCGCCCGACTTGGCCAAGCGGTCGCAGCCTTCAGGCGAGGGCCGGCACCCGTTCCAGGTGGACCTCGCCCGCACGCTGCCCGAGCAGTTGGCCGAACTCACCCAGGCCTACGAGGAGCGCTACCTGCGCAAGGCGATGCGGCGCACGCGCGGCCACGTCGGCAAGTGCGCCACCATTAGCGGGCTGTCGCGGCGGAGCATCACGGATAAAATCGCGCAGTACAAGATCGAGAAGGACGACTTCAAGAAGGACTAGCGGCGGGCGGGGCCGGCGCGCAGCTCACGAGGACACCCCATGCCCCGCCCCCTCGCCGCCATCATCGCCCTCGCCCTCTTGTCGCCCGCCCCCGATCCCGTCGCCGCAACGGGCTTCGCCGAACTCCGCGCCGTCGATACCGCCACGGGGCGCGGCGTCCCGCTGGTCGAACTCGAAACGGTTCACGGCCTGAAGTTCGTCACCGACAGTGCCGGGCGCGTCGCGCTGTGCGAATCCGAGCTAACCGGCCGCGAGGTCTACTTCCATGTGCGTAGCCACGGGTACGAGGTGCCCAAGGACGGCTTCGGCTACGCCGGGGTCCGCGTCACCCCGCAAGTCGGCCGCGTCGCCGAGATCAAGCTGACGCGCCGAAACGTCGCCGAGCGATTGTGCCGGCTGACCGGCGAGGGGCGCTACCGCGACAGCCTGCTCTTGGGGCACGCGCCGCCGCGCGCCGAGTCGAGTCGTCCCGGACTGGTGGCCGGTCAGGACACCGTGCAGGCCGCGGTCCACCGCGGCAAAGTGTACTGGTTCTGGGGCGACACGCTGCGCCTCGACTACCCGCTGGGGCTGTACCGCACCGCCGGGGCGACTACGCCCGTCCCGGACCCGCGCGACCCGGCCCCCGACCCGGCGAACGGCATCGCGTTCGACTACTTCACCGACCCCAAGACCGGGTTCGCCCGCGCGATGATGCCGCTGCCCGAGCGCCCCGAGGGAGTCATCTGGATTCACGCGGTGTTCGCGGTCCCCGACGCGGCCGGGGTCGAGCGGCTAGTCGGGCACTACTCGCGCCGCAAGAATCTCGGAGTCGAGTACGAGCAGGGCGTGGCGCTGTTCGACGACGTGAAGGCCGTCTTCGGGCCGGCCGAGCGACTGCCGCCCGGCGAAACTTGGCGCCGCCCATCCGGGCACCCGATTGACTGGGACGACGGCGGGCGCAAGTGGCTCTTGTTCGGCAGCCCGACGCCCAACGTGCGCGTGCCGGCGACCCTGGAAAGCGTGCTCGACCCCGCGCAGTACGAGGCGCTCGCCTGCGCCGAGCCGGCTCGGGGCGCCGCGCCGGAGTGGCGCTGGCAAAAGGAGCTGCCGCCGACCGGCTCGAAGGCCGAGGCGGACTGGGTGCGCGCCGGGACGCTGAAGCCCGAGTTCGCCCGCTTTTACCCCGCCGACGCGGCAAACCCGGCCGATCGCGTGGCGCTGCACAGCGGCTCGGTACGCTGGAACGAGTTCCGCAAGCGCTGGGTGTTGTTGGCCGGGCAACTCGGCGGCAAGTCGTCGCACCTCGGCGAAGTCTGGTACGCCGAGGCCCGCGACCCCACGGGGCCGTTCCGCACGGCGGTGAAGGTGGCCACGCACGACCGCCAGACGTTCTACAACGTCTGCCACCACGCCTTTCTCGACCGCGACGGGGGCCGCACCATTCACTTCGAGGGGACGTACACCAACGAGTTCTCCGGCAACCCCATTCGCACGCCGCGCTACGACTACAACCAAGTGCTGTACCGGCTGGACCTGGGCGCGCCGGCACTGGCCGGCGCCCGCGCGGACTAGCTGCCGGCCGCTTTCCGGCCCGGCAGCACGCCCCCCGGCACCGGCCAGCGCCCCGTGGGGTGCGCCTCGGCGGCCGTGCGGATCACCTCCACGATCGCGTCGAGCTTGAGGTCGTCCGGCCCGTAGCCGAAGGGGTCTTCGATGTCGTCGGCCACGAGTTCCAGTGCGATGAGCACGTAGGCGATGATGAGCGTGATCGGCACGGTGAACCAGCCCACGTCGCCCACGATCAGCCACGGCAGGATGATGACGAACAGGCCGATCCCCTTGCGGAGTAACCCCCGGTAGCTGGCGGTGAGGGGCGTACTGCGGATGCGCTCGCACGCGCCGCACACGTCCATGAACTGCCGCAACTCCGCGTCGAAGAGCAGAGCCTGCGCGGTGTTCACCTGGCCCGACTTGATCCAGCCTTCGAGCACGTCGTAAAGTTGGCCGGCGGTGAGCATCGGCTGGTGGCCGGGGCGCGCCTCGTGGTCGCCGAGGCGGTGGCGCAGGTTCACCGCGAACTCGACCACCAGCCGCCGCACCTCGGCCTCGTCGTCGATCCCCGGACGAATCACGTGCGAAGTCTTCAGCACCAGGTTGCGGCTGACGTTGACCAGCGTCCCCCAGAGCTTGCGGCCCTCGTACCAGCGGTCGTAGCTGGTGTTCGTGCGGAACTGGAGCAGCACGCCGAACAAGAGCGTGCTCAGCACCACCTCGGCGACGCGCGGGGTGGGGGGCGAGACGCTGAAGTACGACTCCGCGACGAACTCGAACAGCGCCACGGCCGCGGAGTAGCCGGCCACGATCACCAGGAAGCGCCACAGCCGGTCGATGACCGGGAAGCGGAACGTCTGGCGCAGCGCTTCGACGAGCGTCAGCGGCGGGCGACTTGGCATGGGGGTGGGGGCAGGAAGGAGGAGGGAAATCAAAAGCCCGCCGTCCGCGACGGCGCGGAGTCTTCAACCCTCGAAGGTTCCGCGCCGTCGCGGACGGCGGGCTTTCGGTGGGTTAAACTCCCTGCCTCACTCCGCGCCCTTCAAGCGCTCCCGCCCCTTGAAGTTCTCCGCGATGGCCGGGGAGCGCGCCAGCACCAGCCCCAACTCCACGAGCTGCTCGGATCGCGCCGGGGCCGGGGAGAGCTTGGGCGCCAACTCGCCCGAGGCGTCGGGCACCCCGACCACCGACGTGGCGAGGTCGTACACCCCGAACACCACCGGCGGGCCGTGGTCGCCGAGTTCCCTGGCGATCTGGAAGGCGTTGATCCCCGCGTTCAGGTAGACCGCCAACTCGGTCAGCGCCGCCGGGAAGCCGGGGTCGAGTACGATGTCCGCGCCCCACACCTGTTCTAAGGAAAGCGCCGCGCTGCGAACCGCCACCAGGCACTGGTTGACAACCGCGCGCAGCGCCCGGCTGAACGCGATTTCGGCGTAGTTCTTCGGGTTCAGGTAGCTCGACGCGGCGGCGGTGACGGCGCCGCAACTCGTGTGGCCGAGCACCGCCACGACCTTCACCGATTTGGCGAACGCGCTCGCGGCGAACTCGATCGAGCCGACGCACTCGTCGCCCAGGATGTTCCCGGCGAGGCGCACGACGAACAGGCGGTTCGGGCCGGTGTCGAAGATGATCTCGGCCGGCACGCGCGCGTCCGAGCAGCCGAGCACCACGCAGAACGGCGCTTGCGTCTCGACGGTGCCGACTTTCGCCACGGTTTGGGCGAGCGACTCGAGCTGCCGCCGCTCGGCCTCGGAGTTC